>CANNLR010000077.1 GCA_947505635.1 Chlamydiota bacterium | reverse complement strand
TATAATGAGTTTTACATCCCAGTTGGAATAAAGTCAGATTATGTAGTCAATTCATGGTTTGAAATGGGATTAGACTTTACGTGGATGCCTCAAGTATATCCTACCGTATCTATAGTTCCTTTAAAGGGGTCTCGTTGGATTCTAGCTGATAGGCTTGCCAATTTTTATTTAAATCTACCTATGAACTTTACTGTTACAAAGGACAAAAGATTTCATATTGTGGTAGATCCATTTTATGAGCGTTGGCAAGATGGACATTCTACGGCGGAAACATCCAAAGGTGTTGCTTTGGGATTGCCAGGCAATACTTACAATTTTTGGGGTGCTAATGTGAACTTCTTGTATTGTTTTTAAAATAAAATAACACTTTAGAAGTTGGTACTTAAAAGTCTCCCGCAGCTTAAGCTGTGGGAGACTTTTGACTTTACGGATCTAAACTGGGTAAAGAAATAGTGAAGGATGTTCCTCCTGCAGTGACAAATGAGATTCCACTCATCAAAGCTGCATCTGTTGCTGTATAAGATGTTGTTATAGGAAGGACAAGTTGGTGTTTTGGGTACACTTTATACGTTTTGTCTGCTTGAGCAGAATAGTCGACTTCAAAGTAGTTATATACGGAAGGCAATGTTAGTGCCGAAGCTGGAACTACGGGAACCGATACCGTTGTAGACGGAGATCCACTAGGCGTTGTTGAATAAATAATGTTTATATTTTGTTTATCTGCGGGAAGAGGATTAATAATTAGTGTATATGGGCCAAAAGCACTTGTTGGATCAGGGATGTCTGTATCCACGGGCCCAACTAGTAGTTCATAATAAGGGTTGTCAGGATTTAGTATGCTAGCTGTTTGAATAACTACTTGCATTTCTCCGCCTAAAGCTAAAAGATCATCATAGTCATAGGCGTAGCCAAGTCCAGAGCCTCCTGTTAAGACCATCAATGGGTGCATAGCCGCATCGTAGAGGTTATACCAAGGTCCATTATCTAAGAAGCCAATTGGATTGCTAAAATAGAAGCTTCTTTTGTCTTCAAAATAAGTTTGAGCACTTATAACAGGTTGTGTTAATTGTGTTGTATTTGTAGGAAGCTGTCCTGCACTAAAAAGAGCGCTCAAAAGCTTTGCAATCTCAGTGTACCAAACAGTTGTTCCAGGAGGATCGAAGACCCCATTAGTATTCCATGTGCTTACATCGCCACCTAACAAGGCTAACGTAGTTAGATTGTCTAAAAGGAGGTCTACATTGGTAGCTCCCATTCCCGACTGAACGATAAGCTGCAAAACAGAACTAGTGCCACCTGCTGTAGTCATGGTATAGGTTGCTTCAGGCTGTGATGCAGGAAAGATACTAAATGTTAAACTTGTTCCCGCATAAAATAGGCCAAGATCTTGCATATAGCTATTTCCGGAAGAGGGACCTGATGTTCCACTTTGTAAATAGAGGCTATCAAAAGCTGCTTGAGGATGAAGGGCTCCTAAAAAGGCAGTCGTTGCAAAGGTAATGCTATCTTTTGCTGCTAAAATACGAAGATCTGTTAAAGCTGTCGAATCTGTATAAGGATTGTTGTAAAAAGGGACAAGCAACTTATTCCATTGAGCTGTTGAAAGACTTGAGGTCATACTAGTAAGGATAGAGCTTCTCGATGTGCTTTCAGCAAATCCAGAGGCCGTCAAACTAGGGGTAGAGACAGTTGGATAGGCGGCACCGGACGGATAGCTAAAGGAAGCTAGACCCATAGGCAAAGAGAAGAAGTCAACGTTAGAAACGTTAGCATATAAGTTATAAGTAATATCAAGAGTGAGCTCGAAGTTCTGATATAATGTATAGTAGTTTGGATCGCTAGGATTTGTAACGCTTGGAGATCCAATAGTTGTATTTGTAGTTTGTAAATACAAGGGGGCATCAATAGAAAGATAACATCTTCCAGAAATCTGTTGAGGAATATAGATGAGATAAGATTCAATTCCTGAAGTAGGTAGATCGGAAAGCTTTACACTTATGGTGGGATCTGCTGAATTGAAAATTTCGGGAGAGGCAAAAACGCAAATTCCCGTTGTAAGATCGGGTTTTAAAAAGTGTGCGGATGTGTTTGCAAGATTACTTCCTGTTGCAATAAAGTAAATTCGAGAGGGATCAAGACCTGTATTATTGACTATGATGATAGGGGCATGATTAAGCAATGGTGCCGCTGGACTAGGAACAGGAGATGGCGGAGGGGATGGCGGAGGGGATGGCGGAGGAGATGGCGGAGGGGTGGGGCTTGGTGTTGTAGAAGAGTTGATCTCTTTTTTTTCTTCGGAAAGATATTTATCATAAAATTCAACATAATCTTTTTTCAATGAATCTGCTGAGCTACTAACAAATGGCAAAAATGTACAACACATCATTAAGATGGGAGATAATCTCATAGCATTCTCCTTATTTTTTCAAGAATTTTCGTATATTAAAGTTTTAAATTTCTGATCCTATCAAAGTAGATGGAATAATTTCTAGTTATTTTTACCAAGGTAGTGATATATTTTACTTTTCTTAACAACAGGTATTTTTATGATTTTAAATAAATTTATACCACTGCTGGTTCTTTGTATTTGTTCTATATTATGTAAAACATCCTGTTTGTTTAGTATAGAGTCTGCGTATCCAGAAAATCAGATCATTATTTTGGAAGATTTCATTACGCCTGATGTAGCAAACACTTTAATGGAATTTTATACTGAGGAGAAAAATGATCTTCAAGTCAATAGTGATAATCAAATCGCCATATCTTCGATAGTAAATCAAAAAATTAAGAAAATGCTTCTAACAATTTCAAGTCGAGTTCTGGATGTTATGAAGCAAAATTACGCAAAAGTAGATAAGACCTATCATTTAGATCATGGAGGACTTTACTCAAGAATAGTGGGGAATTTTTGTCCTTATCATGCCGATAATGTGCAATTTGACTGTCCCATTCATGGTAATAATCAAAGCTATTTGAGGAAGAAATGTAAGGGAAATTGTCCTAATGCTAAATTTGTTTTTAATCATACGTATTGGAGGGAATACACGGCGTTAGTCTATTTAAATGATGACTTTGAGGGAGGAGAAATCTTATTTGAAGATGGACCCTGTAATAGATTGTATAGAAAAATCATTCCGATTAAAGCAAACATGCTTGTTTTGGCTCCAAACGGATCAGATTTTTATCATGAAGTGTTTACTATACGAAAGGGAACAAGGTATGCGATCCATCTATGGTATACAAGCGATCCAGAGCATCGACTGCGCTAGCGAAACCTTTGCTCTCTTATCCATAATGTGGCTATCCATTTTTCTCCTAAAATGACAGGGGCTCCCCCGTGGAAACTATTAGGATCGGGACGGCCTTGCAAGTCAACATTATAAAATAAGACGGCTTTTCCTTTAGTAGGATTAATACTTACACGAGCCTTTGGGAATATTGTTTCTCCTCCTTTCTCAGGAGTGTTTAGATAGACTAAAAGGGTTGCGACTCGTTGCCCTCCACGATTATAATGAAAAAGTCCTCCAGGAGACTCGGGATCAAAGAAATCAAAATGTGGTTGGTACTCTGCTCCTATAGAGTAATAAAGAACTTGAAGCCCTTCTCCGTTTTTTTTAGAAATTCCTGTGATTGTTTCAGCTTGGCTTCTGATTTTTTTAACGGCTGCAATTTCAGATTGAGTAGAAAAAAATGTGCCTAAACTAGTCCTACGGGTATCGAGTAGGCTTTTTGAAGAGTTAGTATCAATGACGGTACTTCTTAAAAGATCTGGTTTTGCTTTCTTGATGATACTATCACATTCTTCATCGGTTAGAAAATGTTCAAATTCATAGACTTCAGGAGAGTCGGCCACCTTTTTAAAATCATAAGAGGAGATGTCTTTTTCTACTCGAGAAGAAAAAAGAGTTGTTGTACTAAGTAAGGTTAGTATAAATATGTAGGAATAATTGTTTAGTTTTCTCATGGAGTACTCTCAAATGTTTAGAAAGATTCTTTTAGTCTTGTGATCCGTTCCTCTAAAGGAGGATGGGAAGAAAAAAGTTTCATCCACCCCATTTTTTTTGGAGTAGAAATTTTCATAGACGCAAAAGAAGGTTTTGCTTGTTTAGGGTCTTGAATTTGCTCAGTTCTTCGTAAAGCTTCTAAGGCTGCAATCATTTTTTCTTTTCCTACGATATAGGAGCCTCCTAAATCGGCTCTAAATTCGCGTATCCTAGAAAACCATGCTACAACAATGGATCCTAAGATCATAAAGACAAACTGAAATAAAAAAACAAAGAGGGTATAGCCAAGATAAGATCCGGAAGAAGAGCTGTTTTTATCTCTTCCAAGATTAGAAAAAACAAAGGCAAGAGCTCTTGCTAAGAACATGACAAAGGCATTCACAACGCCCTGAATTAAAGTCATTGTTACCATGTCTCCATTCGTAATATGGGTGATTTCATGTGATAGGACTCCTTCTAGTTCTTGTTGAGACATTCTGCGTAAGAGTCCTGTAGATACGGCAATCAAAGAGTGTTTTTGTGAAGGGCCTGTAGCAAAGGCGTTAAGCTCGTTAGATTCATAAACCCCTACTTCTGGCATATGAGTCATGTGAGCTGATTGGCAAAGGCTGTGTACGGTTGATAGTAGATTGCGTAATTCAGAGTTCGTTGTATTGGGATCGATGATTTTTACTCCCATCATCCATTTTGCCATTACTTTAGAAAGCGCTAAAGAGATAAAAGCTCCCCCCATCCCCCACACAAGGCAAAAGATCATTAAAGAAGTGTAGTCAATTCCATAAGATTGTAAATAAGGTTTTACATTAAAAAGACTTAAAACAGCCGTTAACATTGTTATAACAAGTATATTTACAATGATGAATAAAAAGATGCGTTTAGCAATGGCCATACTTAGGATCCTTTTTTAATGATAACAGAATTATCGTGCGAAGCTATGATCCTGTCAAGATTTTTGCGTATTTCTTAATTTTGGAAAAATGGGTCTGGGCATAATTGCCTAATCTCAGACTGGAGGGAAAGGAGTGCTTTTGGAGTGTGATTTCGATTTTTTGCAAGGGTGAGAGCTTGTCTGAAAAATTCCCAGGCTCGAACATAGTCTAGCCTTTGTAAAGAGAGAATAGAAAGGTAATATTCTACGGTAACATCATTAGGGTCTAGATTGTGATATCGGAGTAATATGTCTAAAGCTTCTCCTGTTTGGTTGAGTTGGAGATAGGTGGTTGCTAATTGTAAAAGACCTGCACGAAATTTGGGGTATTTTTTTAAGATTTTTTGTAAAACAAGTTGCTTTTCCAAAATAGAAGATCGATGTTCATCTACAGAAATAAAAATTGATTTCATGCCTTCTATATCAATATATCCATTCAGATAGTCAGAGGGGAGCGTTTCTGCAGAAACAGCATGGTCTAAAACTATAGAATCTACTTGACGCAAGAGCTCTTTGCCTTCCTTTTTTTTCCCAGCAAAAAGATAGTTCATTCCTAGAAAAAGGGTTAAAAAAGGATCGTCTGGTGTGTAAAGACGTGTTTTTTCATAGAGCTTTATGGTTGTCTCATAATCTTGTTTAGTAAGGCTAAGAGAGGCTTGATTGAAAAATACAAGCCCAATAACTTCTTTTATAGTTCGTGTCTGTAGAGATCTTGTATTTACCCCTAAATATACATCAGAGGGAAGATTGATTCCTCTTGCTGTTGTTTCTATATTGATCATCTCATCTGCTGAAGGATATCTAACATAGATATGTCCTGGAGGAGTAATGACTTCTAAGGATAAGTTAAGCCTTTGTGCTAAGCATAAATATAAGACAGAAACACCTAAGCAAACCCCTCTACGACTATCGATGACGGAGGGCAAGAAGGTGTAAAGATCCACATGTTTTACATCTAAAGAGTGAGGAGGATAACGAAATCCCATTTCTTGAAAGATGAATCGATTGATTTGAGAGATCTTCTCCTCAGAAGAGGAGTTTTCTGAAAGCCTTACACGGATCTGTAAAGCCATCAGATCTAAACTAGCCTCATAATCTAATACTTTTTTCTTAAAGTCTGGGTCTTGATCAAATTGATAGATTAGAAGTGCTCTTCCTAGATCAATTTCATTAGAAGGAAGGGCTAGGATTTCTTTTTCTGTCCAAATTGTAGATCCCGGTAATGACCTGTTGGCTAACGAGCTACTGATTCTATTCATAATTTTTATTTGTTCTGAGGTTAGCTCAATGGGGGACTCAGAAGGTTGCTTTGTGATAAGAGATATGATGGCTTGAAGGTCTATTTTGGGTAAGATTAATGTAGAGGAGGAGATAGGTCCCCCTTGGCAAAGAAGCCGCCAAGCTCTTTGCACAGCTAGGGAACCTTCAGGACTTGTAGGATAGAGTTCGTAAAAAGCAAGATTTTGTGTGATAGAAAGAGGATCTAAAGAGTGGTATAAAGAGTTTAAGTGAGGGGTTGAAGAAGCTGCTGCGCTGATCCAGGTAAGAAACAATGAGAGAAAAATATATAAGGGTCTTATAGCTTGTTTAAACATAGAAGAGAGTTTAAGGAGAGTCTTTTGGAATGTCAATAGAACCTTTTTTGAGCTTTGCTTTTTCAAGGGCCTCTTGAGTACTGAAGGAGTAGGTGGCGACCAATCGAGCAACTAAGATAACCACATAAAATTGACCTATGAGTCCTTCTAAGATAACAGCTGTTTGTCCAACATTCTTAACGGCAACGATATCTCCATATCCAATAGTTAAAAGTGTAATAAAACTGAAATAGAGCATTTCGGATAGATACTGGGTATAGTAATAAAAATTAGCATGCGCAGGACTAATAAAAAAAGAATTAGGTTCGAAATATTCAATTAACCAAAAAATATAAGCAAAAGCTATAGCAACAAGAAAATAAGCGCAAATAACCCCCTTTAAAGTTTCTAAAGTGACTTTGCTTCGCACAAGCACATCTTGAATAATACTTGCTGTAGCAAGGAGTGTGAATAGGATGCTTAATATTGTGTTAATAACAAAAATTATAGGATAAGGGAATAGGATATCTAGCCAACAGAAGATTATAGTTGGGATAGCTAAAATACTTTCTGTTATTTTTGTTTTATGAGAGCGCTTGCAGTTAAAGATGGCAGCAAGAATAGTTCCTGTTAAAAGAACTTTCCAAACAGCTAGGTATACAATACTATGATTATAAGGACGAAAAACAATAAGAAGCACAAGGCAAATAAGTAGAAGATTATAGTATGTTTTAAAGAAGTTTAAGACAGCTTGAGACACACATTTAATCATTCAAGGTTTCCTCTTATCTTAAGTTTATAGGTGACGGTAAGGAGCTGCCAGGGTTCGAGACGAGCCTGGAAACGTTCCCTTGTTCAATAGCGTCTTTCCAAGTAATAGCTTTTTCTGTAAATTGTTGCAATAGAGTTCCTAAAAGAGCTGGGGGAATTGAAGAAGGTAGGTAGAGTTGTAAAATAAGGATTTGTGTGTTTTCAGAATAGGCAAACGAACCTAAAGAAGGATCTATGTAGTTGGCTTTTAAGGCCGCACTGAGAATGTCTTCGCGGAATTTTCCAGGAGGAATCTCAGAAACGAAACAAGCAAGAATAATCCTTTCAGCTTCTTCATCATATTCAATTTGTAAGTGGATCTTATCTTTTATGAATAGCTTACAAATAGATCCTTGTTCTCCTTGTAAAGAGATTCCTAAAATCTGTCCTAGTTCTTGTATTAAGAGTTCAAATTTATTCATTTTTTTCCCCATCATCATCATCATCATCAGCATCTAGATCGTCTTCTATCTTTTCTAATACTTCTAAAAAAATGGTTAGAGTTTCTTGACGGTGTTGTTCAGATTTAAATAATCTTGGAGAGACTTGTCGTATAGCATCTCTCATTTGAGAGAAAATAATAAGCTCAGCTAGAAGGTGGTCGTCCAGTCCCATTTGTATTCCTATTTGAAAGACTTTATCAGCAGAGGGAAATCTTTCCAATAACAGCT
>CANNLR010000076.1 GCA_947505635.1 Chlamydiota bacterium | reverse complement strand
GCCCTTTCTGACACCCTTTGTGCAACGCTTATTTTACAAAACTATCTAGACTTTCAGTCTATAAGCAAAAAAACAACTTCTACATTATAAAATAGTCTAAAGAAAGGATCTGAAGACTCCTTGTTCCTTCATAAAGTCTTGAGTGCTTTTAATTGCACCTGTTAATTCCAGATGTCAATATCCAAAAAAAACAGATTTAAAAAAGTCACAGCAAAGAAAACTTAGCGGTTCAACTTAGTTTTGAAAGAGCCTCTATAGGTATGTTCAGATTAAGAGGAGGGGTCTAAAGTCTAGACTCTACTGTAACGGTGAAATGAGCATATTTTATTTTATCTACATATAGATAATTTAATTGTCTTAATCTAGAAAAATCCTGCAGAGGAAAAGGGAGATCTTACGCATAAAGTATTTATTTTACAATGTGACAAACAAGAGAGCCTGTCTCAAGGAGAAAAATGATCTAAAAAAAACTACACCTTGTTAACAACCAATATTAGCTATATAATATGTAAAAATATAATAGGAGTGTATGACTTTTTTACAAAAAAAACTACTTAACACTAAAATTAGATTACATCCTCGCAACCGACATAACCAGCGTTACAATTTTGAGCAGCTTATTAAAAGCTGTCCCGATCTAGCTTGTTTTGTCCTTAAAAATAAATACTCTGAAGAATCTATTGATTTTTCTAACCCAGCCGCCGTTAAAACTCTTAATAAAGCTTTATTACAGCATTTTTACGAAATATCTTGGGATATACCTGATGGGTATCTTTGCCCTCCCATTCCAGGTCGAGCCGATTATATCCATCATATTGCGGATCTTCTAGAAGCTTCTCATATTCCACCTAGCCCTTCTACTCTCATTTTAGACATCGGCACAGGAGCTAACTCCATCTATCCTCTTCTCGGACATAGAGAGTATGGTTGGAAATTTATTGGATCTGATATCGACCCTATAGCAATAGACTCAGCGCAAAAGATAATTCAACAAAATAAACTTTCAAATGTCATAGAGCTCAGGTTGCAAACCTCTTCTTTGCACATATTTGAAGGGATCTTAAAGGTCGATGAAAAGGTTACTCTTTCCATGTGTAATCCCCCTTTTCACACATCCCTTCAAGAGGCATTGCTCGGAACAAAAAGAAAATGGAAAAATCTAGGCATTAAAAAATCATCTACTCTTAATTTTGGAGGAAAAGAAAATGAGTTATCTTGCTCTGGAGGAGAAGTCGGATTTTTACAACGGATGATTAAAGAAAGCTTCTTAGTTCGCAAGCAGTGTCGCCTATTTTCTACTCTTGTATCAAAAGCTGAAAGTCTTCCTGTTGTTTATAAAGAGCTCAAAGATATCAAAGCTTTAGATGTTAGAACAATCGATATGGCACAAGGGCAAAAGAAAAGCAGAATCGTTACATGGACTTTTGCTGATAGCTAGAAAAACTATACAGATTCCATCTGTGAAATAGTTTTCCAGATACTTTCATGATCAACTTCAACGAGAGTAAATAGAGAAGGGGCGTCTCTTTTTTCAAACTTTACTAAAAAATCAACATCGCTAGGCCAGTGATTTTCACTTATGTGTCGACTAAGCCCCAACTAAACTCGCTGCAATAAAAGCTAGACCTGTTATAGGAGATAGGCTACATCTTCCGCTAAAAAAAAATCTTTAAAGATTTACTTAGAGTCACTATTTTTACGTATACCAATCTCTCCTATAGGCTCGAAAGGAGACCCCCTAACAGGAGAACCAACTTTTCCCACAAAATCGCATACAGGTTCTAGATCAATCAATATCGCGCGAATATCAGGCAAAACCTGTGCGCTGCCCGGATTTTTAACAATGTCTGTTCGAACTTTAGTTACTTTAAAAAGAATCTCTTCAGAAACCCCTTCTAAAGGCGTTGGGGATGAAGAAAATCCCACCTGTGCTAAATTACGAAGAGCTAGAAGATCTTCCCTTCCCCCTGTACACAAGGACTCTCCTAGCCTTAAGGAGGCAACAAGAGCACTCAAGGAGCTTCTAGTAAAACCTGGAGACCCCTCTTCATAGGGACTAAAACTATTTCTGCCAGGAGGTTGCAGGCTAATTTTTTTCATAATTTCTCCGTTAAAATTTTCATCCTTTGCTGCATTACACGTAACCTGTCTCCTTCAAAAGGAAGAGGCTCTTGTAGCTTTTTATCTTTAATGTTCTTTTCCATCTCAGTTGCACCTTTAGCTACTTCTTTTACACCAAAAGAATCTAAATCTTTTAGAAAACTATTAATGTTTCTCGTTTTCCGACCGTGATCATCTGCATTGAATCGTCTGACACAACTGTCTCGAGAGGCGACCACACTGTTTAAATATCCTTTTTTTTGTTTTTCAAAACCTGAAAAACTTGAGGGCATGGATGGATTTCGTATGTTTTGATCTTTTATTCTTTTTGCCTTCTCTATTATCCGATCAAAAGCAACGATTTCTTCAGGGGAAACTTTTTGTGGAATAGTGAGATCGTGATAAAAAGGGGAAGTTGAGATCTTAAAAGATGCTGAAATAGAATTAGCAATATTCCTAGCTAGAATATCCTCTTTAAATTTTTTTTGCAAAAAATTAGTAAGAAATCCTTCATAAGCTCCCGTATCTTCCTGATCAACATGAACATTATTATCAATAGCATATAGGATAAGCGGCTTTTTAGAATCTCTTGGTACTTTAATCATAACATTGCCGAGATTACTTGGGGCCCTAGGCCCTACAACAAGACCCGTAAACCCTCTTTCTACTTGAGGAATTCTGTCAAGATTTCCCATGCGTATATCCAAAGAAGAAATTTTTCCTATTCCATGAAAAAGACTCTTTTTTTGCTCCACAGCTAAATCTACATAACTTTCCATGATGAAATCTCTAAGATTTGCTCCAGCAACCTTCTCTGAAATCATAACTTGGTTATAATTACTAGGAAAGCATTTGTTAAAAGAGGCTATCTTACTTAGATCTTCCCTTAAAGCAGCTGAAAGATCTAATGAAATCTCACTTTTTTTTCCATCTACCCCTAGATGCACTCTCTTGTCTAAGTCAATAAAGGAGCACTCTGGCACCCTACAGGAATCATCCCCGATAGCACGAAAAAAAATCTTAAATAATTGCGTCGAAGAATATTCTAATTCTGGAGTCCATTTGATAACAGACTTTTGTACCCAATCACTTGATGGAATAGAGTTTGCTCTTATATAACTCACCAATAATGTAGGCCCATTATATCCTAGAGAAGAAACTGTACATTGGAAATATCTTAGCGAATCTAAATCCTTTAAGAAGGTTTTTATAAATACATCATAGGAAATACCTTTTTCATAAGGTGAAAGTAATTTTGGATTTAGTTGATGTATTTTAGATAGTAACGCCTCTTTTTCTTCTAAGGAGTGACCTCGAGAGGTCCTATACCCGCTTTCTGCGATTATAGTCCTTGCTCTTTTGAGCACATTATTCCGTTCTACCAGATCTTGAGGCAGCGCTGTATTAAGTTCGCCAAGACGACTTAAAGATTGCGTTCCATGGCGAATGGCCTCTGGATTTCTAGCATGTATTTGTATGTTAAACATATTTTATTTATTTAATTTAATTAATGTTATCTAAAGAGCCAAAATTCTAAACAAAATTGGATAATAATTCAATATTATTTCATCTCGTGTTAGTTTCAGTCGCAAACAAACAAACTTCCTCTAATCAAAAACAACTTATTGAAGTAATAGACAAATATTGATACTTTAATCTTATATGTCAAAACAGGGACTCTATGGACAAATTACTAAGCAAACTAGCTGTCTTACATCAAACAAATCTCTTTAAAGAATTGACTCTTGATGTGTTACAAGAAATAGCTTATAGAATTTGTTCGAAAAAAATGACAAAGGGAGACGTAATTTTTAATATAGGGGAAACCCCTAATGGATTTTATATTATCTCTTCAGGAGAAATCTCTCTTACAGGAAAAAATGCTAAAGTTATTTTATTAAAAGAAGGTGACTCCTGTTGTGAAAGCGACTTCTTAAGTAACCAATCTTGTTTATTTACAGCTGTTTGCGAGTCTAATGGTTCTTTTTTATTCTTAAATAATGAAGCATTTAATAGCCTTATTATCAGTTACCCAGAAATCTTATCTAGAGTTATCCATCAAGTAATCTACGACTTAGAGAAAAAAGACGAACCTGAAAGGCTCATTAAGTCTCATCATCTTTATGAATCAGCCCGAGCTAAAGCTGAAAAAATCATTCCAAAAATCCGTCATGATCAATTGCTTGAGCATAAAGAAATATTCGAAGCCTTACGCGAAGCTCCACTTTTTACAGGGCTAACAGATGAAGATTTAATCCCTATAGCGAAAGTCACCCAATGGAAAGAGGCAAAAAGGGGAGAAGTTGTATTTTCAAAAGATGATAAATCTGATTATATGTATATCATCTTTACAGGGTCTATTTTCATAAAAAAAGGAAATAAAGAGATTTCCCTATTAAATGGTCATGATTTTTTTGGAGAAGCTGGTATTGTCACAAGCCAACCTCGGATGGCTTCTGCTGTAGCCGTAGAAGACTCCACTCTTTTGAAAATTAGCAAAGAGTCCTTTAAAACAATTATTTCCACCTACCCCTCCATTGCTCGATCTATTTTATTTAAAATAATGTCCTACCATTACCCAAACTATCACCTCCAAAACCAAGACACTCTCCTCCAAATAGAAAAGCTCTTACCTAAGCCCGATCACACCTTAGATCCCCAACTGTTTTTTGAATCATTAGGTTTAAGTAAAAGTAAGGCCTTAACCGTGCTCGATTTATATCAAACCTTAAAAAGTGATCCTATTTATTATATTGACAAAACAGGACTCCATGAAAATAAAGCCCTTGATGAAAACTTACTTGTTCGTGCATTAGAGGAGTGTCCTACCTTTAGCCCCCCCCCTCCCCATGTTGAAATTGAAGGAATATGGAGTCCTGATACAGAAAAACTCATCATAAGCTCTAAACTTCTAGAGATCCCCATTGTCGATGCTACAGAAGACTCTTTAGCTTATTACGGAGCTGAACTTTTAAATACGGAAGATGGCTTTAAAATTTCACAAGAAGGCTTTCCTATTTGGAATATACTCATCGGAGAAGAGTATCTAAATAACTTTATCATGACCGAAAAAGGGGGAGGAATAAGCCTCGAGTGTCAAATGGATAAGCCCCATTTTCACATGCCGGCGAATAAAGAAGCTCATGGCTATTATATATTGGGGAAAAAAATACAAAATCGATACAGACTGTCCGCTTTTAAAATCCACTTTGGTCAAGCCGTCTACACTTATCCAGGAGTTATTCACTGCGACGCCGGTTTGCAGGGTAACTGGCTAATAGGTTGTGTTAATGCCAACAACTCTTCTTCTGCAGTTATTCGAACTGAAAATGATAAAATCATTCCCATTCATTTTATATCAGCATCCCTTGCTCAAAAAAATATCTTTATTTCTATCTATCCAAAGTAAGCATTCTATGAAAGTGGAATTCGGATTTTGTCGAATTCCACTCAAAAAATATACAATCTTGATCTATTTATTAGAACCAAGTGCTGAGGCAAATGCTCCGCTGATTTTGAAAATAGGTGCTTTTACGGGAGTAAAGCTCGTTATATTGTATTGACCAGTAGGAACTGTTATTGGCTTGCAAAATACATCATTACTAGTAAAAGATTTCACTGCAGCGTGACCGCAAGATCCCGTATGTGCACAAGGAGCCTTGATCCCTTGAGAAGTATTTTGTGGTTTTCCGATAGCGCTCATTTTTTGAATCCTTTGTTATAATGTCTTTGTTGAAATAATTAAACTATCGCAAAGATATTAGATTGAAATATGATAAAAAAACAAGGTTATTCCATTTCAATTCTGTAAATTATTCTGTTTACTAAAAATATCAGATCACTTATTTGTAAACGAAATATTATGTATACCATATCGCCGGCAGAAAGAAGTTGCCAGGCTATTATTAGATAGAAGAACTGACGTTAAACGTCCAGATACGTCTCGGAAAACTCCTCTTTGGTTCGCTTCGTAAAAAATTAGAAAGGCTTTGCTCTATTGATATTTTAAGCGAAATTAGAATCCAAACCTAATTTGTCCTCCATAACTATGGTCGCTATAGCCATGATTAAATACTCCATCATAGTAAACTTCTAAATGTAAAAGATCATTACAAGTTGTAAAGCCTACATTAATTCCAGGAGAAAATAGGTTGCGATTAGGAAAAAAACCGAGAACCTTAAAATGAGTATTTGTGTTAACAAATTTTGCTGTATATGTAGACCCCTTAACCCTAACTTCTCGAACCCAGCTAGCTTTAGGGGATATTGTCCATTGAGTTTTTCCTATAGAAAAACAGGCTGACAGGTTAAGTCCAAGTTCATTACGAATAAAATTGGAATGATTTTTTTTCACAGAAAGGTCTAAAGAGTGGGCTCCACTTTCTATAAAAGAATTTTCTTGTTGTGCGGTATAGTTAAAGGAGTCAAAGGGACGAATAGTAAAATGTCCTATGTTGAAATTAATTCCAGTATCCAGATGAGAAATAAGCTGGGACCCTCCATGATGGTTTTTAGCGGTCAACTCAACATCTTCATACGATATATTTCTTTTTGCTTCATAATGACTCCAAGACCCAATAAGAGAGGTGTTTGCATAAAACAAACCTCTCACAAAAGAAAGATACAGCCCTCCATACCCTGTTCCAATGGATCCATGGCCTGCTGATTCTTTCCAGTTAATAGAAGAGTCTGTATAAGCCCCAATAGCGCCTAGATAAATGAAATCACCCAACCTATAATCGATCCCAACAACAGTTCCCCCCATTTTTTCTTGATACCCCACCTCTGCATTTCCTGAAAATGTTGTAGAGTGTTGATTTAAAACATCCCCCAATCCAAAAGCCCAAATATGCAATGGTTTTTGAGTAGAACATTTAAGAGGACAATGTTCAGTAGCTAAAATATTCGAAAGGCGATGCATAAGAGCATCTTGCACTTTAATAACATTGTTTTCTTGAGAGATAACCATCCCCTTAAAAAGAGCTGGCTGCATTTGATTTAACGCAGCATTTAATTCTGTTGTTCCCATAGTTAGAAGTGGCTCTATTAAAGAGTCAAAGGCACCTGGATCCGAGGCTAGGACAGTGTCTATAGCTCTTGCTGTACTCAGAGTATTGCCGCTTGTAGCACTGTCTGCAAGATTATCAGGAATTGCAGTGATAAGAAGTAGAAGACTGTTACTTTGATACACAAGTTGGGCCGAGGGTATTAGAGATGAAGCCGTTGTCAAGTTAGCAAATGTACCAGTTAAGCTTCCACTCGCTGATAAAATCGTGTACGTCATTGACTGAGAATAAGAGCCTGGCTGAACAATAATATCTACTGTTGTATTATTTGGATCTATAACGATATCGCCAATTACAATTATTTTAGAAGAATTAAGTGGATCTATTTCAATTTCCAAAACAGAGTTAGAGCCCTGCGTGTAATTTCCTACAACATTTAATATTCCTATTGAATTACCAGGAGTCGCGCTCCCTTGAACTACCACATTTCCAGTAATCGTTCCATTTCCCTTTAACACGCCAGAAGGCCCCACAACAATAGGAGATACACTCGTCCCGCTAATAGATAAAATTCCACTTGTTATAGAAGTTTCTCCTGTATAGGTATTTGTTCCCGTAAGAGAAAGTTTTCCAAGGCCTTCTTTAATAAGACCTCCCGATCCAGATATCCCCCCTGAAAAAACACTATCAACACCTTGGTTCACTGTTAAAATTTCAGAACCTAGAAGGATAGAACCCCCTCCTGAAAGAGAAGGAATAGTAGCTCCTGTTGTTGTCGTTTCAATGCTAAAAGAGGCACCAGTTACTATTGAAAGCGAGTCTGATGAAGAAATTGAGCCCAGCCCGTCCAATGATAAAGTCCCTGCAGAAATCGTAATAGGTCCTGTATAAGTATTTATTCCCGTAAGAGAAAGTTTTTCAAGGCCTTGCTTAATAAAACCTCCCGATCCAGATATCCCCCCTGAAAAAACACTATCAACGTCTTGGTTCACCG
>CANNLR010000075.1 GCA_947505635.1 Chlamydiota bacterium | reverse complement strand
TGCTATCGAGAAAAAGCCGGAAAAATGATTTCCATCCCTATGTCTTACATAAAGGATTGGACAGATCCTCACGAAAAAGATCGAATGCTCCGTGTATATGGGTCAAATAAATACTGTTATACAAGGCTCAGTAATGGACGAGCTCTTGGATGGGATGGTAGCGCACCTTCAGACCACCATTATCTAGCCGTTAAAAAAAACAACCTAGCAACGCCTACTGCCCTATTTATCCAAGGAGGATGCAATGTAAGCTGCGCTTTTGGAGATGCAAATCATGAAGGATGTATCCTCCCCATCCCAAGCATCTCCATCCATGGGATGAAAGATAAAGATTGCTTCACCTTATCAAGCGATGGAGTAAAGAACGTGTCTGAACAAGAATTAGTACAGCGTATACAAGCTGTGGGTTCAAAAAAAATAAAACCTAAACAGCTTGTTGACTATGCTCGTCAAAAAGGAGTACAAGACAACATGAGCGTTATCATCGTGCGTGCAGAAAAATAACTTTACACCAATAAGCGATAAAATACTGATTTCTATGTCGTCATCCTAGAACAAAGGTTAGCAAAAAAATTCTTATTCGCAAATATTTCTTGCTAATCTTTTCCCGATTTGTCAAAAAGAAAAAAAGCAGCTACTATTTTTTTAGTACTAAGCATCCTGCAGCATCAACCGAAGGAAGTAAATATCATGTTTGATAAATTCACCAATCGAGCCAAACAAGTAATCAAACTGGCAAAAAAAGAAGCGCAACGTTTGAATCACAACTACCTAGGAACAGAGCACGTCTTACTGGGACTGTTAAAGCTTGGACAAGGCATAGCTGTCAACGTCCTTCGTAACATGAATTTAGATTATGAGACCATACGCACTGAAGTTGAAAAACTCGTGGGTTTTGGTCCAGAGATCCAAGTCTATGGAGATCCTGCTCTTACTGGGAAAGTTAAAAAATCGTTTGAGTATGCTACAGAAGAAGCTTCTAGCCTAGGACATAACTATGTGGGAACAGAACACCTTTTACTTGCTTTACTTAGACAAACAGATGGCGTTGCAGCTCAGGTTCTAGAAAATCTCAATATTAATCTCAAAGACATCCGTAAGGAAATTCTTAAAGAATTAGAAACGTTCAACCTACAACTTCCTCCGATGGGTATGGCACCTCCCTCCTCTTCTTCTAGCACTTCAGGAAGCAAAGGACCTTCTGATAAGAGCTCCCCTACTCTAGAAAAAATGCCAGCCCTTAAAGCTTATGGTCATGACCTAACAGAGCTTTGTAAAGAAGGCAAATTAGATCCGGTAATTGGAAGAAAAGAAGAAGTAGAACGCCTAATTTTGATTCTTTGCCGTAGACGTAAAAATAACCCTGTACTCATCGGTGAAGCCGGGGTTGGTAAAACAGCCATCGTAGAAGGGCTTGCTCAAGCTATTATTAAGGGAGAAGTCCCAGACCATCTTGCCAAGAAGAAGCTGATCTCTTTAGATCTTACTTTAATGATTGCTGGAACCAAATATAGAGGCCAATTTGAAGAAAGAATCAAAGCTGTCATGGATGAAGTAAAAAAACATGGGAACATTCTTCTTTTTATAGATGAACTCCACACCATTGTAGGAGCTGGAGCCGCTGAAGGAGCTATCGACGCCTCCAACATCTTAAAACCATCCCTTTCAAGAGGTGAGATTCAGTGCATTGGAGCCACTACACTTGATGAGTATCGAAAACATATAGAAAAAGACGCAGCCCTAGAAAGAAGATTCCAAAAAATCATTGTTGCACCTCCGTCTTTAGAAGAATCTACTGCTATTTTAATAGGACTTAAAACTAAGTATGAAGAACACCATAAATGTATCTATACAGATGCAGCAATTAAAGGTGCTGTTTACCTATCAGATCGTTATATTACAGGGCGTTTTCTTCCAGATAAAGCCATCGACTTACTCGATGAAGCTGGCGCTAAAGCTAGAATTGCCATGATGCATCAACCTCAAGACATTTCAAAATATGAAGTTGAAATAGAAGAGCTTCGTGTTGCAAAAGAAAAAGCTATTGGACAACAAGAATACGAAAAAGCAGCCAAATTACGAGATCAAGAAAAAACTCTCACAGAGACTCTTCAACAAGCCATTGTAGAATGGGAAACAAAAAAAGAAGAGCAAAAAGTTATGGTGGATGAAGAGGATGTTGCCGCTATTGTAGCTAAACAAACAGGAATTCCCCTAACTCGTCTTACTGAAGGTGAAACAACGAAAGTTTTAAGGATGGAAGAACTTTTAAAAGATAAGATCATCGGACAAAATGATGCCCTCACAACTGTTTGCAGAGCGATCCGCAGAAGTAAAGCTGATATAAAAGACCCCAATAGACCTATAGGAGCTTTCCTCTTCTTAGGGCCAACAGGTGTTGGAAAAACTCTCATGGCAAAACAGCTTGCTACTCAGATGTTTGGAGGAGAAGATGCCCTTATCCAAGTCGACATGTCTGAATACATGGAAAAGTTTGCAGTTAGCCGTATGACAGGATCTCCCCCTGGATATGTAGGTCATGAAGAAGGCGGTCAGCTAACAGAACAGGTAAGACAAAGACCTTATTGCGTTGTCTTATTTGACGAAATTGAAAAGGCCCATCCAGATATATTAAACTTGCTTTTACAAGTCTTAGAAGAGGGAAGACTGACAGATTCTTTCGGTAGAAAAGTGGACTTTAGAAATACCATTATCATTATGACATCCAATCTAGGAGCAGATCTTATTCGTAAATCCTCTGAGGTAGGATTTTCTGCTGTAGAAGGAATCCCTGATTATAAAACAATACAAGATAAAATAGATGCCGCTGTTAAAAAAGCCTTTAAGCCTGAGTTTTTAAATCGTCTTGATGGAGTTATTGTTTTTAAGCCTCTTGATAAAACTCACCTTTTAGAGGTTATCAACCTAGAAATTAGCAAAGTACAAAAAAGACTTTCTAGGAAAAATATGCATATTGAATTGGATCAAAAGGCTAAAGACTTCCTTGTGGATAAAGGGTTCCAACCCGAAATGGGAGCTAGACCTCTTCGTCGTATCATAGAACAATACTTAGAAGATCCTCTAGCAGAACGCCTCTTAACCAATCCTGGACAAGGGGGGAACTGGCTTGTTTCTCAAGAAGGAGAAAAACTTGTCTTCCATGATGTAGAAGACTCGCCAAAAGAGCTTGTAAATTCCTCTTTGCAATCTTAATTGTCTTACAAAGGTCCCCTTTTTCTAAAGGGGACCCTATCAAATAACATAGAAGTTCTTCCTCTTTTGTAAAGTATCGCTTCAAACTCGTTACATAAAAAAAATCTTGCACTCTTATGAACTTTTCCGATAAAACCAAGCGTAAATATTTTACCAAGGATTTTTTAAAATGAAAATACACTCTCAGAAATTTCGTCTTTTTTTTATACTCACAGCCTTCATAGCCTCAATTACCCTAACAGCTGATGAATATACCGTATACGGATTATCTAGACTTTCAGAGGCTGAACAAAAACATTTAGAAAATCACGTACATAAAGTAATTGAAGTGATCCCAAATGCTATCGGAACAGTCCGCATAAAAAAGCATCTTGAAGCAAACCGTATTTCTTCTGATGACATATTATACTCTTCTTCAGCTCCAGAATTTACCACACTAAAAACAACCTCGAACGAGGCCTTGCAACTGGTAAGAGCTTCCTCACCCCTTCCACCTTCTGTTGATAACAGTCTACTCCCTTCTTTTCCCCCTATTGGAGACCAGGGCCGCCTTGGATCTTGCGTAGGCTGGGCCTCTACTTATTACCAAGCTTCGCATGAACTAGGTCTTTTAAATGGCTTTAATAACAAAACAAGTTTCACTCACGTTTTATCTCCTAAGTGGACCTATAACATGATTAATCAAGGAGAAGATCTAGGATCTTCTGTTCCCGATGCTTTTGCACTACTTTCTACTAATGGAGCTGCGACCATCTTAGACTTTCCTTACAACACTAGTTACACAGCATGGGATTTACAAACGCAAGACTGGGTTTCTGCCATTTCCAATCGTATGACTCTTTATGCGCTAATACCTGGACTAGATGGTAACACAACAGCTATCAAGCAAGCTCTAAACAATGGTCACGTTCTAACCTTTGTTACCTTTATTAATTCTTGGGTCTTTACCCGCATTAAACATGACCCTACAAACCTAAATAACTCTCATGAGGGGGAATATGCCTGTGTCTACACGGATGGATACTCTGGAGGGCATTTTTTGACTATCGTTGGATACGATGACACCCTCTGGATCGACATCAATGGAAATGGCAATATAGAATCCGGAGAAAGAGGAGCTTTCCTCGTTGCTAATTCTTGGGGAACAAGCTGGGGTAATGCAGGCTTTATATGGATTTCTTACGATGCCTTCTTAACTTCTTCAGCTGTAGTAAATGGCCCAATAAAAAACCGTGTTCCAGCTGGCATTGGCTTAGATTCTAGTGTTATCACTATAGTCCCTAAAGCATCAAACTATAGGCCAAGTCTCATTGCAGAATTTTCTATTAGTCAAACAAAAAGAGATCAAATAATAGCACAAGTTGGTTCTTCTAATACCACCCAAACTACACCTAAATCTTTGACTTCTATCCTAAATCAACAAGGGGGAGCTTTAGAATTCGATGGAATAGGATCAAGTACTCTTGGGACAGTGACCTTTGCAGCAGACCTAACAGACTTTATTCCTTCCGGATCTACAGCTACTACTCGATACTATCTATCGGTTACTGATACTACAAGAAATAATCCAACAATATTAAATTCTTTTACCTTAATTGACTCCGTTCATAACAGACAAGTTAGCAGTGCTTCCTCACCCAAGACTTATGACAATTCCCAAGGAACCCTCTACATTGATTATGCCTTTAAAAATGATCCTCCAGCAGATACCATCCTTCCTACCGTCTCCATTAACTCCCCTTCTAATGAAGCTACACTAACCGGAGTTGTCCCTGTAACTGTAACAGCCTCAGATAATGTATCTCTAGCTTCAGTTGCCCTTTATGTCGACTCTACATTTTTAAAGACCTGGTCAGCTCCGTCCTATCAATTCTCTTTAGATACAACCAAATTATCCAACGGGCCTCATCAAATTAAAGCTATAGTTACAGACTCCTCTAACAATACAAACCAAACTTCCATTACGGTGTCTGTACAAAATAAAATAGAATTTTATACGAATGCCGGAGGACCTTCAACATCCTTTGGAGGATCTACTTGGACATCAGACACTGGAATTTATAGTGGAGACACGTCAACCTCAACAAGCGCCCTATCTTTTTCTAATCCTATCTATACAACTAGTCGGGCTGGGAATATGACCTATACTTATTCTGTTCCAAATGGAAAATACATTGTCATCTTAAAATTTGCAGAAAACACTTTTAAAAGTAAAAAACAAAGAATCTTCAGCACCTCTATCAACGGCAAAAAAGTCATTAATAAATTGGATTTATTTTCTAAGGCGGGATTTGGAAAGCCTTATGATTTAGCTTTTCCGATCACAGTAACAACCGGCAAAATTGCCATTATTTTTTCATCAGATAAAAATAAAGCACAAATAAATGGGATACAAATTAAACCACAGTAAAAAAATTCTCTTCCTATCTTCACTAAAGCTAATGACGTTAGAATATTGACTTTCTAACGTCATTTCCCGACTAAAGGCTCATCTTAAAGACATTTATAAAAAAATACTTGCACTGTTATGAACTTATCCGATAAAACAGTCGTAAATATTTTACAAAGGTTTTTTTTATGAAAACAATCTCTCAGAAGTTTAGCCTTCTTTTGGCACTTGCATTCTCTTGTAGTTCCATCTTCCTAACAGCAGACGAATATACCCTGTATGGTCTATCTAGACTCTCTGCCATAGAACAAGACCACTTAGAAAATCATGTGCATAAAGTAATCGAAGTACTACCCAACACTATTGGAAAAGCTAGAATAAAAGCTCACCTTGAAGCACATAACATTTATGCAGATGATATCCTTGACTCTCTTTCAACTCTAGAATTTAGCACATTAAAAATAACCTCAAAAAAAGCTCTACAAAAAATAAAAAAGTCTTCCTCTTTACCCACTTCCGTTAACAACAGTTTACTCCCCTCTTTTCCTCCCATTGGAAACCAAGAGCAACTTGGATCTTGCGTAGGATGGGCTTCTACCTATTATCAAGCCTCTCACGAACTTGGTCTTTTAAATGGTTTCAACAACAAAAAAAGTTTCACCAACGTTCTATCTCCTAAGTGGACCTATGATATGATTAATCAAGGAAAAGACCATGGGGCTTCTCCTCCAGATGCCTTTACACTACTTTGTACTAGTGGAGCTGTCAGCATCTTAACAGTCCCTTACAATACCAATCATACCAAATGGGATTTAAAGACCTCAGACTGGATTTCTGCTATTTCCAATCGTATGGCTCCTTACGTACTCATACCTGGATTAGATGGCAACATCACAGCCATTAAGCAATCCTTAAATAATGGTCACGTTCTAACTTTTTCTACCTTCATTGATTCTTGGGTTCTCACTCACATTAAACACGACCCCACAAAGCTCGATAATTATCACGAAGGCGAGCTAGCCTGTATCTATATGAAGGGACAATCCGGAGGTCATTTTATGACTATTGTAGGATACGATGACAACCTCTGGATTGATATCAATGGGGATGGGAAGATAGACTCTGGAGAAAGAGGAGCTTTCCTTGTTGCTAATTCTTGGGGAACTGATTGGGGCAACAAAGGCTTCATCTGGATCTCTTATGATGCATTCTTAACTACTTCTGCTGTCGTAAAAGGTCCTACAAAAAACCGCTTCCCTGCTGGTATAGGGTTAGATTCTAATGTTATCAGCATAGTCCCTAAAGCGATGCACTATAGTCCAAGTCTTATTGCAGAATTCTCTATTAGCCAAACAAAAAGAAACCAAATATTAGCCCAAATTGGTTTTTCTGATACAACGCAAACAACGCCCGTCTCTTTAATTCCTATTTTAAATCAACAAGGAGGGGCTTTAGAATTTGATGGGGAAGGGTCAAGTAAGCTTGGGACTGTAACCTTTGCAGCAGACCTAACAGATTTTCTTTCTTCTGAATCCCCCAACATAAATCGTTACTACTTATCAATCAGTGATAATACAAAAAATGACCCCACAATATTAAATTATTTCGTATTAGTAGATCCTGTTCATAATAAACAGATTAGTAGCTCTTCTACACCTAAGACTTATGATAACTCCCAAGACACTATTTACATTGATTATACCTTTACAAAATGACTTCCATTTTAAAAGAAATAATTTTATGTCTTTTTTTTACTGTCTTTTGCTATACTTCTTATTTTTATAAAGAAAATATTATGTTATCTAACGCAAAAAAAACAGTTGTTGTAGGAATGTCAGGAGGAGTAGACTCCTCCGTCTCTGCTTTGCTACTAAAACAGCAAGGCTATAATGTCATCGGTCTATTCATGAAAAATTGGGAAGAAACCGATGCTGGAGGACAATGCACCGCAACTAAAGATTTTGAAGACGTCGTTAGAGTCTGTGAAACACTTGATATCCCCTACTACTCTGTCAATTTTGTACAAGAATATTGGGATCATGTCTTTTCTCATTTTGTAGAGGAATTAAAAAAAGGATGGACTCCTAATCCCGATGTCTTATGCAATCGAGAAATCAAGTTCCAAGTATTTTTCCAAAAAGCGTTGCAAATTGGAGCTGATTATTTAGCTACAGGACACTATTGCCAGACAAATCCCGAAGGGCTTCTTTTTAAAGGAACTGATCCTGGAAAAGATCAAAGCTATTTTCTTTACACTCTTAAAAAAGAAATACTACAAAAAGTTTTGTTTCCTATCGGACATCTACCTAAAAAAGAAGTGCGCAGAATTGCTTTAGAACACAATCTTGCTACCGCTGAAAAAAAAGACAGTACAGGGATTTGTTTTATTGGCAAACGAGATTTTAAAGAATTTATCTCTGAGTACATCCCCTATCAAAAAGGCCCCTTTCTTACGCTAGAAGGAAAAAGCGTTGGAGAACACGAGGGAATGGCCTATTACACCATCGGACAAAGAAAAGGTCTTGGCATCGGAGGTCCTGGAGAGGCATGGTTTGTCGTCGATAAAGATCCGAAAAATAATATCGTATATGTAGAGCAAGGAGAAGATCATCCTGCTTTATACGCTTAT
>CANNLR010000074.1 GCA_947505635.1 Chlamydiota bacterium | reverse complement strand
GTGCATAATTAGGATAAATGAGGAGAAAGTATGAGCGTATGTCGTCATCCAGAGTCAGAGTCAGCTTTATTGGAATTTAAAAGAGAAGTTCCCAAAAATGAGCAAATCATTAAAACAATCATTGGTTTTTGTAATCAAAAAGGGGGGAAGACTCGCAATTTTAGATATCATCGAATTTGACAAAGGTGTTTGTGAAGCAATCTAGAGATTTTGTTTAAAATTACCCTGGCTGTAAGATTTAACTATGTTTAAGATCCAGTCAGAAAGAAAATCCCAATCAGAATTGGCCGTTGGAGGGGTCAGATAGAGTCTATGTAAGTTATCATGCATTTGTAGTAAGACTTTATGAAGTTCTGCTGTTTTTATCGCTTGTGGGTTTTCTTCAACTTGTAAAATGCAGGTGCGTAGAGGTAATACTACTTCTAAAATATGTCTCCAAGGAGGGATCACTTCAGGAATCTTGCCTAAGATGGCTATCATTTGATCTTGTTTTACAAAACGAAATCTTCGTTGATTCCCCACTGTAAATGCAGTGAAAAATCCTGATTGCACAAAATCTATTAACAAATCAGCAAGGCTCCTTTTACCATAGCCAAGTTCTGCCGTATCAGAGGCTGTAAAGTCATTTTTCCCTTGGGTTAAAAAAAATGTCATTAAATCAGCTCTTGCTCCAACTCCGAATAAAGTTCTAAGCCTTAAATAAAGCAGGGAGGGCCGCTCACATTGAGGGGGGGCAGGTGTGGTACTAGTCTCAAATTTTAGAGGATCCTTTTCTATAAAAAGAGGCCAATCTGCATTAGAAATGGAGTTTAAGGTAGCAGCAAATAAAGAAAAAGGTTCCTCAATAGAAGATCCACCTGTTTTAACAAGAGCCCGAAGTCGGCTAATAGAAATAAAATGATGGTAAGAGGCACACCACTCTAGAGCTTCATTTTGAAGATCAGGAGGAGCAATAACAGAGGTTAGTAACAAGAGCTCTTCTGGAGCAATTAAACAATGCCCGTGCCGCCTGTCTTTTTCTTCTCCTCGAAATTCTGCCCAAAGGCTCCGAATGAGCACAATTAGATAATGATCTAATTGTGCACTAAGAATTTGCATAAAGAGTTTTGATTGTGAGTAGAGCTTTATTTAAGATTAGAGCAAACTCCTCAGGCACTCCGTGTGCTGGGCTCCATTTTTTTGATTCTGTTGCCTCTACTTTGGATTCTTGTAAAAATCTAAGATTTGTAAGTTGCCCCATTTTACTTAAGGCCTGCTCTAAAGTATGTGTTTCAGAACTCATAAAAAACTCCCCACCTATATCAAGTTGTTAAAAATCTCGTTTCGGGATGATAAAAAATCCGATTCGAGTGTTTAAACCTCACGATATAGGCAAGCTCTTTAATATGTAAAGATAAAATTTAACTTTTTGTTAAAAAAATTTAGATAATGATCATGTGGTTGAAAAGATGATTTTTATTTTACGAGTAATTGGTGCAGTAAGGCTGCTCCGAATTTGCGGCTATTTTTATATTGAAGACGATGAAAAGTTTGCTTTTCTAAGTGAAGGGATCCTGGGGCTCCTTCCTCTACAAATACAAGACCTGAAGAAGACAGAAGATTACTTGTATCTAAAAAATGCAGAAGGGATAAGACAGGGCTATTAGGCTCCTTAGATATAGGATAGGGGGGATCAATATAGACAATGTCGTAGGGATCTTTTTTAAGAGTTAAAATGGCTTTGAAGACATCTGCGGTTAGAAGATCTGTTTTTTTTTCTAAGTTAAACGATTTGATGTTTTCTAAGAGGACTTTACTAGTCTTTCGATCGTTTTCAATGAATGTTGCATGGAGGGCGCCTCTACTTATAGCTTCAATTCCCATAGCTCCACTACAGGCAAAAAGATCTAAGAAGCGACTATTTTCTATGTAGCTTTGGCAAATATCAAAGACCGATTTTCTCATGAGGGAAAGAGTTGGTTTTGTAAAAGACTCTTGGGGAGATTTTAAAGGTCTTCCTTTAAATTCTCCCCCTATGATGGCTAGACTCATTCTCCAAGAGTCCTTCCATGAGTCATTCTTAAGATTTCCTTAGCTTCTAGGAGATAAGAACTTTTAGGGTCTTGTAAGAATTTTTCATATAAAAGAGAAGCTTGACGAAGGGCCCACTCCCTTTTGATTTGGATGCTAGATTCTTCTGCTGTCGAAAAATTTATTTCTTTGCTGACAAGAACCCAACCATCTTCATTTTTGCCTTCTAATGCAATTTGAAGATCTGCAAGCCTATTGATTCTTCCCATAATGACAAACGGTTCTTTATTATATAAATGAGCCGATTGAGAGGCTCTTGGTAGGAGTACAATGTCTGCTTTAGGATCGTTTGTGTGGATGGAAAGGTGGACATCTTTTGCTAGAGGAGATTGTAGCGTTTTTATAAAAACACTTAGTTTTCTAGGTAAAGAGGCATTTGTATCTGAATATAAAAGTTTTCCCCCTGAAAGAGAGCTTAACATATCTAAGTTAACAAGATCATTATTTTTTCCAACAGCTGCCGTAAAGAGGGTGATCTTTCCTTCGTTTTTGTGGAGAAAAGAGGAAAGGGCTTTTTGATTATTAGAGCAGTTAGTCGAAATTTTTCCATTAGTTAGTAAGATCGCTGTATGGACCTCATCGGTAGCCTCTATGTAGTCCAATGTCTTATTGAGTCCTTGGAATATATCAAAAGAAGAGAAGAGGGCTCGATCATGCTTCTTCCCTAAGAATTCTTCAGCAGCTCGAAGATTTTGAAAAGAAAAAGGGAGGTTATGAGGACTTAGTCTAGTAATCTTTTTATCTAGAAGAAAGATGTTGAAACTATCTCCTGATTGCAAAGCGGAAAGGGCTTTGATTACAGCTCTTTTAAAGACACCAACTTTATGATTTTCTATTTCTGAAGAGACATCTACTAAAAAGTAAAAGTTTTGTTTCACATGTTCTGTTTGGATTGCATCTTTAGAAGCTAGGGCCAAGGAAAATACATAGCCTTCTTCGTCTGCAAAAAAAGAAGGGGTAAGGGTAAAGCTATCATTCCATTGCATACTGTATAAAACTTGGGTGGGAAGATAGTTATCAATTTCGGCTAGATGGGCATTTGCTATAAGGGTTTCAAGATCTGTGGTATTTGTAAATGAAGTTGGGACTTCAAAAAGAGAGGGAGAAGGGGCTTCTTTTGTCACTAAAAGATTCTTAGATTCTTGCATAGGGATAGTAGGAAAAGATTCTTGGAGGGGAGAAGACTCTTTGAAAGAAAGAGAAGAATAAGTGTCATCTTTTATAGAAAGTTCTTGAGAAGGAGAGCTTTTCCCTTGAAGAGGGATAAAGTCTTCTTCTAAAGGGGTAGGGTCATAAATAAAAGTAGGAAATTGATAGGAGGTAGCTTCTTTTTGTATGCTTGGAGAAATAGGAGAGGAAGGGGAGAAATTAAAAGTCATTAAAGGTAATGAAGTCTCATTTTCCAAAGCAAATGAGCTTTGATTATGTGAGGGGGCTTCTGGAACAAAGTCTTGTAAGAGGTGGGTAGTACATAGGGGAAGAGTTATATCGGTATCCGTTTCTTCTAGTTTTGTTCCTTGTAGTAAAGAAGAAGATTGAAAGATGGGGAGGCGATCGGTTTTTAAAGGAGCTTTACTATTTGTAATAGAGAAGCTTTCAAAAAAATCTTCTAAAGCTTCATTTAAGGAAAGATCGTCTCCTTTGAAACTTAAATTTATAGGAAGTTGTGTAGAAGTGAAAAAAAGAGAGTTGTAAGTAGTAAGAAAGATAGGATGATTTACCCAAAGATAGAGAGCAGTCGAATGCAAGACTAAGGAAGCGAGGATGCATTTACCTAAAAGAAAGCGGGTGCGTGATTGAGTAAAAATATCTTTCATTCAACAGACTCCAAGCTAGTTTTGATTCGCATTTGTAGAGCAGAAGGAGTTTGAGGATTTACTTGTAGTTTATGTAATAAAAGGACCGAATTGGTTTCATTCTCAGGTGTTTCGAGGGCACATGATAGGAGCTCTGCTTCTATAAATTGTTTGTACGCTGAAAATAGTTCTTTATTTTCTTCTATTTCTATTTCTTTATAAGAGGATTCAAAATTTTCTTGATATAGTTTAAGAAGTTCTTGTTTTTTTTGTGAACGTAAAGAGGGATCTTTTATTAAAGAAGATTTACACTCTACATATTCAAGACCTGCTTCTAGCTGCAAAGGCTCTAGCGAGATGTTTTTTTGATTTTCTAGATCTTTAAGTAGATGTAGAAGTTCTAAACAAAGTGGATTGTCTTCTGTCTTTTCTTCTTCTTTGATCCCTTGAAATAAGATCTTGCAGCGTTCTAGGGTGGCTTCAGCTCCTATTCGAGAGTGACTATTTGATAAGATTAATATGTCATAGAGTTCTAGTGCTTTTTCTTTGTTGTTCAAGGCCTTGTAGGTTCCTGCTAGATCAAAGATGAGATGTTTTTGCAGAGGCGTTTGTAAAGAAGTGTTACTATGAATCCATCTTTCTAAGAGAAGGACTTTTTTCTCAAGGTCTTGGGCTTTTGAAAATAAAGCAGATAACTTATAGACGTTGTCTTCTGTTTGTCCGTCTAAAGAAGGTTCTTGGAGAAGGGTCTCTAGAAGAAGGATGGCTTTAGAAGAAGAGAGCTGATAGTAATAATCAGCGAGCCATTGGATATTTTCTTTTTGTAAGGTATGGTTTTTTTGGTTAAAAACGATATAGAGGTGATTTGCAGCTTTATCTAAAAGTTCTTTTTGAAGGGGGTTTTCCGTAGAAGCTGCTTGTTCGAGATAAGTGTTAAATAGATGAATTCGAAGAGTAGGAGATTGAGTATTTTGTGGATAAGATTCTAAGAAATTTTCTGCTTGTAAAGCAAAAAGAAGATGAGATTCTGGATCTGATAGATAACAAAGAGCTTGAATGAGTTGAACTTCTTCTAAAAAAGACGAAGAGGGGAATTCTGTTATAAATTCTTGCGCCACATAAAGAGCTTCTGAGAATTGCTCTTCTAAGAAGATATTTTTAGATAGCTCTAGAAGATAGTGTTCTTTTTCTGTAGGGCTTAGTAAATTGGGTTGTTGTAGAAGAGACTGAGCCAATACTATCCAATCCTTGCGATAAGAAGGATTTTCTTCTAATAGTTTAGAAGAGCAATCCATCTGCAAGCGAAGGAGCTCTGAAGAAAAGCAATTGGGGTAAGTTTTTATAAAGACTTGCAGAGCTGCTTTTGCAGATTCCCATTGGTTGGAACCATAGAGTCCATGAATCAAGTTAAGCTCTATAGGCATAGGATCTGTATAATTTGGAAATTGAGAGAGGAATTCCTGAGAAGCCATAGCTAATTCTTTTTTATCTTCGCCTGTTTTTAGAAGATCAAGATAGGTTAAATATATCTGGAGTTGTTGACCTTCTTTTAAAGAAGAAATAGGGATTTTATCCCATATCGTTTTGTAAATATCTTTATTTTTAAGATGGTTTGCAGAAGTCAGGGCCATCAATCTAGCTTCTAACTTTGTTTCTTCAGAGAAGGTTGAATCTTCTGCAGATGGGATAAGATAGGATAGAGCTCTTTCATATTCTTGAAGATGATATAAGCTTTTTCCTGTTAAATAGGCAGCTTCTTCTTTTTCTTTAGAGGAAAAGAGAAGATAAGTTTCTTCATGGAATGTAACAAGCTCTTTGAATTGCTGAGTTTGGTATAAGAGGATGAGGATATTATAGGCTGCTGCCGATTTATGAATAGAAGAGGAGCTAAGAACATTTTGAAAAAGTTCTAATGCAATAGAAGGGTGAGTGCGAGATTGCAATGAAGCAGCTTGAAATAGTAGATCAGGAGCCTGAGTAGAATCTATTTTAGCTAAGGCAAGATAGCAATCTGTCGCCTTTTCTAATTCATCATGCAATAAATATAAAGAAATTAAAGAAGGGAGAGACTGGGCATAGAAAGAGGTTCCTTTACAAGCCTCAAATAAGGCCACTGCTTTATGAAAAACACTAGGGTCTTTGCTTTCTTGTAAAGAAACAGCACAAAGGTATCGAATGGATTGAATTTGGTGGGAGGTGAGCTGCTTTTGAGAAGGGAGGATTTCAGTATGATTTAGTAATTCTTTGTAGTTTTTTGTTTCGTATAGACAAAGGGCTTCATTATAAAAGCTTTGTTCTTTGAGATCGATTCTTTTTAGTAGAGAATATTCTTCCAAAGAAGAATCAAAATTGCCTTCTTGTAGATAAAGATCTCCAAGTAGTAGATGCAGTTCCTCGCTAAGATCTCCATTAGGATTTTTTTCTAAATAAAGGCCAATTTGTTTTTTGGCTAAAGAAAAATCTCCTTCTTTCCAATAATCTCGAATTCTTTTTAAAAGGGGCACGTCTTGAGAAGGAGGCTGGGCTGGGGAAAGAGAAAGTATAATAGAAGAAGCTAAACTGAGGGAAAGCAGTTTCGCCATTTTACAAGAAAACTTGCGCATAAAAACCTCTTTAAGAGTACAAACTTTTTGTGATTATACAGGCTATTTGTTTTTTTACAACCAATCTGCTTATTCTATCAGGTTAGAACTCTCTAAAAGTTGAGAATTCTTTCTATGAAAAAGGGAGGCAACAAAATAAAGTCCTATAAGAATTAGAATCATGCCAAAGATCTCAGAAAGCAAGATATTTACTTGCCAAAAGATGAGGTCCAAGCCCAATCCAAAGATGACAGCTACGTAAGCAAAGGGGGCGATCAATTTTGCGGAGGCATACTTTACAGAGAGGGTGAAAAAAACTTGGCAGCAAAAACCGGAGGCTCCTATTCCCAAAAGTGGCAGGGCCGTAGAGGATTGGCACAGGGGAGCTAAAGAAAAGCCTTCTAAAGTATAGAATATTCCAGAGAAGAATAAAGAGAAAAACCCATAATAAAATAGGCTGCGGCAAATAGGTTCTGTTTCATGGGTGAATCTGACAGCAAGGATTGTAATAGCTCCTAGGGCACCGGCTAAAAGGGCGATCCAAATCCCCGGATTTGGAGCCGTATTTTGAGGGTGTAATAAAAAAACCATTCCTGAAAAAGCGATAAATAATCCCGGCCAAATTTTGTGATTGATGGGAGTTTTTTTCCAAAGATAAGCAAAAAGAGGAACAAAAAGGGGGGTTGTATTGAATAGCAAGTTAGCTTCTGCAAGGGAGATGGTCCTAAGGGCAAATAAAAATAAATAGATGGTTACAAGTCCAGATAAACTGCGAATTACATGCACTTTAATTTGTTTTGTTTTTAAAAATGAAAAGAAAGATTTTTCTTTTTTGAAAAATAAAACTAGAATAATTGTAAGAATTATCGAAAAAAAACTTTTAAAAAAAGAAATTTGATTGATGGAACAAGTTGTTAGGGAGATCTTAGATAGGGCTAGCATAATGGCAAAAGAAAAAGAGGAAAGAATACTTGCAATAATGGCTAACTTTATTTTAGGCTGCGGGAAAGGATGATTTTCCATAGGCTATTTTCTAACTATTATGAAGTTTTTGGGGTGGAATATAAAAATCACCAGTTCTAGAACTTGCCTTAATAAAATCGGTGTATTTATGGTATAAATCATCGAGTAGATTTTTGTGTAGCAAGATTTTTTCGATGATGGCATATAATTTCTCTTTTTCTATATGGAGTTCATCTGCAAGAGAGGCTTCTAATAGGGCTTGATTGGAAAGAAAATCGAGAAAGGAAATTTCTTTGATAGGAGATCCTTGTAGGTGATACCGGAGAGTATTTGTATCGAGCAACAAGACAAGAGAGGCTATAACTTTTCCTTGTGCAGTTCTAGAGTAGAGAGTGATTTTTCGATCTGCAGCTAAAATAGGTTTTACCCCCATCTCTATAAAGTTAGTGATTTCTGTTAGATAGTAAGTCATAGAAAAATTGTTTTTATTTGGCTCTAAGAGGTTTCTTACAATAATTGTTTCTTTTTCATAAGAAAATGTGCAGATCCCTTTTTCCTTTAAGTCGTGGGTTTCAGATTTACCAGTTAAAGTAATGATTAGCGGGATTTCTATTTTCAAGTGGGGGTCAAGGAGAATAAATCCTGTGTCTTCAAGGTCTTTTGGATTATAAAAAGGGATGATTAAGGCAACATGGGAAAGGATGGGCCAATACGGTTGTTGGCTAGTAGGAAATAGTGTTGCAGGAATAGGATAAGCAGATAAGTAAGAAGGAAGTCTTGATGCGAGGTCAATGTTAAGACTAAAGCAAGATGATCCATTTACCTCTCCAAGAGATAAATCAGGAGTAAAAGATTCTAATGCCTCTAAGGGGTCTATAAGGGGGTTTTTTTCATATAAGATGTCATAATGTTCAATGTATTGTAAAAGCAAGTTTAATCGATC
>CANNLR010000073.1 GCA_947505635.1 Chlamydiota bacterium | reverse complement strand
GATCAGTAATCAAATTGGAAATATAGCAAGAGTCAATGCGTTGACCTTTATCAACGCCGGGACTATTGCAACGCAAGGAATTTATGCAGATAGTATTATTCAAACGACTGCAACGACTTCTACTTTTAATGAATTTTTAGACACAACAGGTGTCGGCGGGATTGTTTTGACGGGAGGAGCTTTTTCTTTTGGGGGAGGGATCCATACGCAAAATGGTGGGGGAGTTGTCATAGCTAATACTGGAGCTATGACGGCTATCAGTTCTGTAGATACGACAACATCAGGGTCTTTTGTTCAAAGTGGTGCAGGCTCTATCAGTTGGCAAGGGACAATTGTAACTCGCAATAAAGATATTACCTTTGCTGGAGATTTAACCCTTATAGATTCTTTATCATTAAGCACAGGGAATAGTGGCGCTGGCAACATTGTTTTAAGCGGCCTTGTGGATGGACTTTATCCGCTTTCTATGACTTTAGGGATAGGAGATTTAACTCTAACGGGGGCTTTAGGATCTATAACGCCTCTTGCAGATGTGACAATCTATTCGGTCCGTAATGTAATAGCAAATGATATTAGTAGCTTAAGTGTAACGCAGGTGGGAGGCTTTGGAACAGGAAATTACTTAGGGGATATAACAACTACAGGTCCTCTTGGTATTAACTTAGTTTCTACGTATTTAGATTTTGCAGGTGCTCCTAATTTACTGAAAACAACAGGTGGAAATATTGTGGTTAATTCTATTTATTCTGCTATTAATACAAATATTAATCCCGTTGTGATTGAACTTAATAATGGTTTAAATGGGACTCTTTTTGTAGGGAGTTCTAATATAGGATATTTTGCCTGTCCTACAGTTTCAGCTCAACTATTAGGAGCTGTCCGTTCTAATGTCCCTTGCTCTGTAAAGTATAATGGGACAGTTTTTGTCCCTCAGGATTGTCCGACTCCACTTATTGATTAGAGTATATAAAATATATGAAGAAAAATAGCTCTTACTGCTTTTTGATGATTCTGGGATTGTTTCCCTCTATATCTCATGGGTTACCAACTATGGAAGAGGTTGTGTCGGGAGATGTGACCATTTCTTCGCCAGACAGTCAATCTATGGTGGTGAAGGCATCAGATCGAGCTATTATTCAATATCAAGATTTCTCTATTGGGCTTGGGGAAAAAGTTCAATTTATCCAGCCTAAATCTTCTAGTGTCGTTTTAAATCGTGTGACAGGAGATAACCCTTCTTCTATTTTTGGTTCTTTAAGTAGCAATGGAAAAGTGTTTTTGGTGAATGCTAATGGCATTTACTTCGGCCCATCAGCTGAAGTAAATGTAGGTTCCCTAATAGCTTCAACTTTAGACATCACAAACCAAGACTTTCTAGAAGGAAGATGGAGTTTTAAAGAAGTTGGATTAACATCTTCTTTGAGTAATCAAGGGTCTATCCAGGCAGAAACAGATGTTATTTTAATAGGCTCCAAGATAATCAACGAGGGGCAGCTTGTTGCCAAGGTTGGAAAGGTAGCTATAGGGGCTGGAGAAAAAGTCACCTTAAATTTTGCTCAAGATAAAATGATTAGCTTTTCTATGGAAGGAATTCTTGAAGAGGCGGAAATTGTTAATTTAGGTCGACTAGAAGCTGCTCAAGGAGAAGTCCTTTTATCTGTTAACACAGCTCGTAAAATTATTGATTCACTGATTAATGTGGATGCTCTTTCTTCAGGCTCTTCTATTATAGAAGAGGGGGGAAAAATATTCTTAAAAGAGACATCTTCTCTTTTAGGAAAAACAATATCTATTTTGGGTGGAGAGAGCTCCTTTCTTTCTATAGAAGGAGAGGTGCTTGCTACAGATAAGATTTCTTTTAGTGGTAATGAAGTCGTATTAGGAAGAAGCCTAATACAATCTCCTGGAGGGGAGATTGCTATTAATGCTTCGCAGCTTTTCTTAGATCCATTTTCTGTTGTCTCTACAAGTGCTGTTAAAGAAGGAGATGGGGGGTACATAACCTTTCGAGCGAATAAATCTATTTCTTTAGAAGGAACTCTCTTAGCTAGGGGAGGAGATCTACAAGGAGATGGAGGACTAGTTAAGGTCTATTCAGAAGGGGAACTGGATATAGGATCTGTCTTAGTTGATACAGGAGCTTTCCAAGGAGAAATGGGAACTTGGGTTTTTAATCCAGAGTCTTTAGAGGGAATGAATATAACAAGTCATGTATCTCACCTTCATATCATTTTAAGAGGGGATGGAAAGATCATATCTCCTATTACCTTGGAGCAAGAACAAGCAAGCCTTACTCTAGAAGCTAGTCATAGAGAAGCAACACTTTATTTGGGGGCGAATCTTTCCACTCAAGGGGGAAGGATCTTAGTTAGAAGTCCTTTGCAGCTTTTAGGTAATAGTCCTATTTATATTGATTCTCAAGGGGCTGATATTATTTTTAAGGGGATAGTAGATGGATCTGATTTGTCTGCAGATTTTATTTTGGAAGCGGGAGTCATAGGGAGTATTCAGTTTAAAGATTCTTTAGGGGTTACTGTTCCTCTTGCTAGTGTGAGGGTTAATAAAAGTCAGGCCATCTATTTATCAAATAATCTTGTGACAAGTGGAAAGAGCATAGAATTTCACGCTCCTGTACATCTTACAGTAGATAGTAAAATAGACACAACAGCTGGGGGCTCTTGGATAGAGGGATCTGATATTCTTCTTTGGGCAGGTGTTTCAGGAAATCAAAGGCTGCATTTGGATGCGGGGCTTAAAGGTGTTATCACAGTAGAAAATGGAATCGGTGTACATGGGTCTGCGTTATCTGCTATTTCTATGAGGGGGTCTGCCATCCATCTGACAGGGGATGTGAGAGCAGATGGAGGAACGATAATTTATAATGGACCCGTCTATCTTTCTTCTGATGCAATAATGACAGATACAGGCCCTACCGGGATTATCTTTTTAAGCACATTAAATAGTATAGGGTCAGCAAGGTCTTTAACTCTTTCAGCTCCTATAGGCAAGGTCCTATTTTTAGGAGAAGTTGGGGGAGTGAATCCTATGCACAACATTTCAGTATCTTCTAATAGCATAGGAATCAAATCAGATATGACCTTGGATGGACAGCTCCTTTTAGAGGGAGCTGTCTCATTATTGGATGATGTAGTCTTCATTGCAGCTGGGATTACTTCTAGTAAAACAATTGATGGACCTTATGATCTTACTTTAAATGTGGGCTCTTCAGGAAGTGTTTTACTACAAAATCATGTGGGGAAAGGGGTCCGTGTTGGGGATTTCCGTATCGTGAATGCAGCAATAGTTGTCACAGAGGCTATTTATGCTAACACTATTTTACAAGATTCCGGAAGTAGCATAACGACATTCAATGGAGTATTAGATACAATCTATCAGGGGGGTATCGAGCTTACTGGAACAGATTTTACCTTGATAAGTGGTATAAAAACAAGTAATGGGGGAAGTCTTTTAGTCGACCAGTCCGGAGTGCTCACCATTGAGCAAGCCATGGAGTTATCAGGGAGCTTTTCTCAAATAAGTATAGGTAATGTAGAAATATCTGGAGATATTACAACAAACCAAAAAGATATATCGTTTATAGGGCATGTAATGTTACTAGGGCCGATATCTTTGAGTACAGGGGAAGAAGGCCCAGGCAGTGTTAGTCTTGCAGACGTAGATAGCCCCTTTGGGAGTCCATACTCGCTTGATTTAACAATAGGAAGAGGGGATCTTCTTTTTGCAGATACGGTAGGAGCTATAGGGCCTTTAGGGGATATTTTAATCAATAGTGCAAGGAATGTAACGGCTTCATCGATCCGCTCTTTAAGTTATACACAACTAGAAGGTGGCGGTACTGGGTCTTATGCAGGAAACATAACCTCGACAGGTGATTTAGGGATTTATATCTTTTCTAATTATTTAGATTTTGCAGGGGAATCTTCAGGAAAATTACTAACAACTCTTGGAAATGGCAACATGATGCTCAACTCCATTTATGGAGAATTGGGTTCGGCTCTCAATCCTATCAAAATTAGTCTCAGGGATGGGCTCGGTACAGTTTATGAAGGAGATTTTGGGGTTGTTTATTTTTCAAGTGACGTTAATCAAGTAGCTAACATTTGTGCTGTACGCTCTAACCGAGGGTGTCAGGTTCTTTATTCTATTGCAGGGGCTCCTTATAAAGATGTAACTCCGAATAATTGCTGCAATAATATACCTCCAATACCACCACCACCACCGCCGCCTCCAGGCCCAACTCCTTCTGGCAATCACCTTCCTAAAGGGCCTCTTCTATATTATATTCCAGGGATCTACACCAACTATTGGTCCTTTAAAGATACTTTAGGCTCCCCTTGGTATTTTACTGTTGGCTGCCCAACTCGTTGGTGGGATGCAATGCCTGAGACATGTTATTGTAGAGCTCCTATAGAAGGGCCTATGGTCTTGAGCCCATATTGTGATCCGAAAGAGCCTTCTGTTGAGATTAATATTCAAAATCAAACAGCGATCACGCAGGAAGTGTTGGCACAAGCTTTAAACAAAGAAAGTGTGGCCGTCTCTGATAATTCTTCTCAAGTTTCTAAGCAGCCTGAAATAACGCAAGATCCTGAAGCCTCTTCTTTGTGGAAGAAACTTGTTCTTCTTTTCTCTAGTTTGGTTGGAATAGGTGGGTATGTTCTTCTAGCTTCTAGAAATAGGTATCAAAAGCGTTCATTTACCTTTGTCTTAGAGACATTTAGTCGGTCTATTAAAGAAAAAATCCTTGTTTTGGAAGAAGGGATTCGAGAATGTCTAGGGTATTTTAAAGCTAGTAAGATAGATGAAATTGAAGTAAAAACTGCTGAAAAGTCTATCTTATACTTTAAGATAAAAAATCTTACAAGATACATTAAGTTCTCAATCTTTTATTTACTAGAAAAAATAGGCAAATATAGTGAGAGTCTCCCTTCGAAAATAGAAGAGGTAGAGCAATTTATTAGAGTAAGCCTTGCTGCCTTAAAGAAGAAGAGACGAAAGTGTGTAAGGTATTTCACTCCTCAAGCTGTGAAGCAAAAGGGTGTTAAAAAATCATTCATCGCTCTTAAGATAGAAAGCTTACGAGAGTTTATTAGAGTAAGCCTTGCTGCCTTAAAGAAGAAGAAACGAAAGTGTGTAAGGTATTTCACTCCTAAAGCTGTGAAGCAAAAGGGTGTTAAAAAATCATTCATCGCTCTTAAGGTAGAAAGTTTGCGAGAATTTATTAGAGTAAGCCTTGTTGCCTTAAAGAAGAAGAGACGAAAGTGTATAAGGTATTTCACTCTTCAGATGGGGATTAAAGTAAAACGGAAGGGTATAAAATCTAAAAAAAGACCAAGGTAGATTCGGTTTTTTATATAGATATTTTGATCAGAGCAAGAGGTTCAACAGATGAATTAGTTAATCTCTCTTATTTCTATAGGATTATCTCCTTCGAAGATATTTTTCTCCGTTCTAAGTAAAGAGTGTAGTCCAAGGACAGGTGTTTGCTCTTCAATCAAATATGTTATGTAAGTCACAATCGCAGGTTCCTGAGGGAACTGGTGTATAAGTCCCAACAATATCTATAAATGTATTGTCAACAAGAGGTGCTAAAGAGATTTGGCTTGTATTGTTTTCTATTAGGACAATATTTTTGTCTAAGGCATTTTCTATGATGCTAGCACAAATAGAGCTAGTATTATTTGAGGTGAGGCCTAGGCTTACTGATGAGGTTGTATTTAAGACTAGGTTGTTATCAAAGGTGGCATTGGTTGTGCTAGCGCTAAAGGTTCCTAGCGTCATTCCAAAGTTTGTTGACTTGCTGATGCTATTTTCTCTTATAAGTAGGCAAAGAGGCGCGCTTGTGGAAGGGCCTTGGTTTTGTAGATAGAGACCTCCATCACTTGAATCAGTGATAACGTTATTTTCTATAATAGCTAATTGGTTTTGACTTGTAATCGTAAGGTTATTGCCGAAGGAAAGTCCTGTAGTTTTAGAGCTATCAATTAAGTTAGATCTTATCAGAGTATTTTGCTCTCCTAGTGTTATGTTGTTATAGTTTAAGACATAGATTCCTTCTAAAGAGGTGTCTTTAATCTTGTTGGTCAGGATTTGAATTTCTTGAGAGTCTACTGTCATAGGATCCCCGTTATTAAAGAAGAAGATGCCTCTTCCGTTAGAACATTTAGTTACGCTATTATTTGCTATTATGGTCGTCTGGGAAGCAATAGATACAGCGTTATTGTTTAGTAAGAAGATCCCATTTTCTCCGCTAGAGGCAAGTGTATTTTTTAGAATTTGAATGTTTTGCTGTAAGATAGAAGAGGGTAGTGTGTCTCCATTGTTTACGATAGAAATACCATTTGCTCCACATTCAGAAATGTTGTTAGAGGCGATAAGAATATCTTGTTCAGAAACGGTGATGCCTGTTGTGTTTTGAAAGTAGATACCCCCTTGAGATGCGGTTGCAATAGTGTTCTCTAGGATATTCGTAGAAAGCTCAACAGAGTTAACATCGTTGACACAACTAATGGCGCTTAGGGCCGTAATAGAGTTTAGTTCATTTTCTGCGACAAGGAGTGAGTCTTTACTATTATGGAGGTAAATACCCCCTTCATAATAAACCCCTTCGATAACGTTTTTATGAATATAGGCGTTTTTAACACCAACGAGAGGGGAGGCAACAGAGGTTGCGGGCCCGCCTACAATGGCTGCTAATTTTTTTCCTAAAAAATTACTTGAGGAAGCAAGGTGCAGCCCAGCAACTTCACAAGAGTTGGCTAAGTTGATAATGCCTCGATTAGATTCTGGGGGATTGGCTAATGTGATCAGAGGGAGGGTTTTTGTCATAGCAGAGACTTTTACATTCACAATGGAGTATTTTTGTTGTGTTGGAAAGATTTGAGAGACCCCAGTTCCAAGCAGCCTTTGTCCTTTTTTCATAGTAAAGCCTGTATCGAGATTGCGGTCTGTACCATCTCCTGGAAATACATAGATAACATCATTTTTTTGTGAGCTAGTTTCTGCTTGAGCTAATAGAGGATAGGGAGATTCGTAGGTTCCGTTGCTGTGACTTGTATTGTCCACAAACCAAAACACATAAGGCTCTTGTGTTGCCGGGTTTATAGCTACCTTATTAAAGCGGGCTTTATCTGTGGGGATGATCTCGTTACGAGCTACTCGTTGATGTGCATATTCAAGTTTCTTTCTCTCTTTTTTTGAAGAGGGTATGGGCCTTTTAGGCCCTAATGGAATATTTAGGCTGACTCGTCCTTGACAGATTCCTCTAAACAAAGTGTCATAAGAGGTGATTGCCTCTGCTGTAAAATGAGAGAAGAAGTCAAAGGCTAGGCGCGCTTTTCCTCCCCAAGAAGTTTCTCCTGAACCTGTTAAATAGTAGGGGCCTGCAGCTAAATAAGCAGAGGTATTGCGGATTTTAAGAGCATGTGTCGCAACTTCTCCTTCAATGCTTTTTAAAGCGAATTCTTTTTTTCGACTAAGGATCATAGAATGTCCTGAGAAATGATCAAATCGAATATCAAAAATAGAGCTTTGCTTTCCGAGGATAGGTAAATATCCGTTGATTCTGAAATCCCAAATTTCCCCTAGGGATTCTAATCCTGCAGAAACCTGATTGTAATTTTTATGACTTGTTTTACGAAAGTCATAGTAGGTGTTTAATCCCCAGGCTCTTTTTGCAAGATAGCGAATGCCTCCTCCTGCGTTAGCAGCTGGAAGTCCATTGTTAAAAACATGCATTCTTGCATCAATAAAAGGGATCCAATTTCCTGTAACCTTGTGTGTAGGAGCAAAAAACCCTTCTAGAGTTGAATATCCTTCCGTGTATCCGACCCCTTTGCCTTCTATATGTTTTACTGTGATTTGTAGAGGAGGGATAGGGTTTTCGTTGAAGGGAGTGTCTTGGCTAAAACTTTGAGAGCATAGAACGGAAAAAAGAAGAGCATGAAAGGGAATATTGGTCTTTTGCATGTTTTTTTTTGCCTCAAAGTTAAGAAAAGTATACTTACCCTGCTTTTTTACAATATTTTTCTTTTCACAACCAGATATTTTTATGATTAGAGAAAAAAAAGGGGGGATTTGAAGTGAGATGAAACTATTAAATTAATTTCATTTTGGCGAGTAGCTGTTTTTTGAAAGTGGCGATTCCGTAACAAAGAATTTTTCCTTTGTATCCAAAGTCTTTTAGGCTGGTATCGTATTTGTTTATCGTGATTTGGTTAAGAGCCTCTTCTGTAAGCTTTTCTAGGTTGGAATCTTTTCCTTTTTTGAACTCAATGATGATTGCTAAGTCATTTTCTTTTTTGGGGTACATCGCAATGTCGTAACGACCTTTCCCCGATT
>CANNLR010000072.1 GCA_947505635.1 Chlamydiota bacterium | reverse complement strand
CCACGGACGACGATGAGTGACGCCGATTTCTTATTCAAAAATCGTCCAAGGTCAGCTAGTTCCTTAGCGCGACCGGAAAATAGAGGTGTTTTGTCCATTTTTAAGACCTTAAGCTGATGTTCTGATACTGCAAAAAGCATATTCTCTGTTTACAGTATCATTTTACTGTCATGATTCAATACTGTAAATAGCAATTTTCCTGTTTGCAGTATTAATCCCAGAAAATATAGGAATAATGGATAGATAAAAACTTCTCTATAAAGGACTTGCGTAAGAAAGGATCTGTTGCTTAAGCGAGAAAGAATAGAGGCTATTGGACGCATTGAGGGGCGGACGGCGCATGCTAAAATGGTTCAAAAGTTTTTAATTTTACGATTAAAGTCTTAAGTGTCTGAAAAATAGCTACATGCTTATGTAGAAACACGTTTTCCTAACGAATAATAGTCAAAGTAGCCACGTTTTCCTAACGAATAGTTGTTTTTATTCAAAACTAACCTACCATAAAGTTATGAAACGAGACATTTACAAGTTACTAGAAGAGTGGAAACAATCGGAGCGACGCAAACCATTAATACTAAATGGAGCTAGACAGGTTGGAAAAACTTACGCCTTAAAGCATTTTGGCAAGACATCTTATAAGAGGGTGGCTTACTTGAATTTTGAAAAAGATGAAAAATTAGGTCAATATTTTGAAAATACTTTAGATCCTAAGCAACTTATAAAAATTCTAATTATTCACACAGAAGTGGAAATAGAACCCCGTCACACTCTTTTAATCTTAGATGAAATTCAAGAATGTCCAAAAGCTCTTAATAGTTTGAAATATTTTTGTGAAGAAGCTAATGAATATCATGTTATTGCCGCTGGATCTCTTTTAGGAGTGAAAATGGCTAGAGGAAAAGGCTTTCCTGTTGGAAAGGTTAATTTTCTTCACTTGTATCCCTTAACTTTTTTCGAATTTCTTTCAGCTTTAGGACAAGAAAAAACTAGACTTTTTTTAGAAGAGTATTCTACATACGAGTCAATTTTAAATCCTATGCATGAGAAGTTAATGGGGTTGTTGAAGCTTTATTTTTTTATTGGAGGTATGCCAGAGGTTGTTGCAACATATGCTAAAACTGAAAAGTTAAATGTTGTTAGAGAAATTCAATTAGAGATTTTAAATGCTTATGAACAAGACTTTGCTAAACATGCTCCACCTCGTGAGATAATGAAAATTACGACGGTCTGGAAACAGGTGCATCGTCAGCTAGCGAAAGAAAATAAAAAGTTTATTTTTGCTGCGATTCGAAAAAGTACTAGAGGCAGGGATTATGAAGAAGCCATTCAATGGCTTCTAGATGCAAGACTTATTCATAAAAGTTGTCTAATAGAATCTCCAAAATTTCCTCTTAGCGCTTATGCCAAAAACGATATTTTTAAGATTTTTTTAGCAGATGTGGGACTTCTCGGCGCTCAAAGTAGTCTTTCTCCTCAGGTAATCCTTGATGGAGATCTTTTATTCACAGAATTCAAAGAGTCCCTTACGGAGAATTACGTAGCGCAAGAGTTGGTCGCAACTAAACATAAAGAGCTTTATTATTGGACAAGTGAAGGGATAGCAGAAGTTGATTTTCTCCTGGAAGAAGGCCATGAGATTTGTCCATTAGAAGTGAAAGGAGGAGCAAGTCAGAAAAAAAAGAGCCTTCTTGTTTATAGTCAAAAATATGCTCCTTCCAAACTCATTAGAGCAAGTAGTATGAATTTAAAACATGATGGCGATATTTATAATTATCCTCTTTATCTTATTTCTCGATTTCCAATATAGCTTAGGAGAGTCGAGAAAGTCTGAACAATATAATAAAAATTCGAAGATATAGCTTAATCTAAAACTGCTTTTTGTGTATATGGGATAGAAACTACTTATAATAGAGAGCTTCATGGATCCAAATATTAAAATTGTACTAATCTTAACTTTTGGATTTGCTCTTGCAAGCTTATTGGGCTATTTAGTTCAGAGGATGAAGCTGCCCTCTCTTTTGGGATTCTTATTGGCGGGCTATATTATCGGGCCCCATTTTCCTGGCTATGAAGCGGATCTGAAGATAGCAGAGCAGTTAGCAGAAATTGGTGTTGTCCTTATGCTTTTTAGCGTGGGGCTTCATTTTAAACTGGAAAACTTGTTTAAAGTGAAAAGAATTGCGATTCCAGGAGCGATCCTTCAAACGGGAATTGCAACCATTATAACTGTTTTGCTAGTACAACCTATGGGATGGTCCCTTCAAGCTGGAATTATTTTAGGACTAGCTGTTGGAGTTGCGAGTACCTTCGTTTTAGCAAGGGTTTTATCTGATAACAACCTTTTGGATACAAAGCAGGGACATATTGCGATTGGATGGCTCATCGTAGAAGATATTTTCACTGTAGTTGTTTTAGCGCTACTCCCTTTGATGGTTGCGTATAATGAATCAGATCAACACTCCTATTTTGCTGTTTTCAAATCTGTTTCTTTCATCCTGGCTAAATTTGCTATTCTTTGTTTTCTTATGTTTACTGTTGGGTATCGAGTGGTGAAATTCATTCTCACTAAGATAGCTCAATCCCGATCACAAGAGCTTTTCACCCTAACAGTGTTAGCTCTCGTCTTTTTAGTAGCAACAGGGTCCGCTGTGGTTTTTGGGACCTCTTTAGCCTTGGGAGCCTTTATATCAGGGATGGTGATTGGAAAGACAAATGTTAAGCATCAGGCTGCAGCGAATGCTCTTTCTTTAAAAGAGACCTTCACAGTTATCTTTTTCTTATCTGTTGGAATGCTTTTAAACCCTATAGCTATTAAAGAAGATTTTGGCCTTTTTCTAGGTATTATGGCTGTGATTTTAATTATTAAACCTTTAGTCGCTTTTTTTCTTGTTTTAGCCTTCCGTTTTCCGACCAAAGTAGCTTTAACAGTAAGCTTAGCTTTGGCTCAAATAGGGGAATTTTCTTTTATTTTAGCAGAACAAGCAACGAGGCTAAAGCTTCTTCCTGATGCAGGCTATGACATTATTGTAGCTTGCTCTTTGCTTTCTATTTGTATAAATCCTCTGCTTTTCCGTAGCTTAGGCCCTTTAGAACATTTAGCACATAAGATTCCTTTTTTAAGTCGTATTCAGAAAAACAGAAAACCTAGAGCAGAAAAAGAAAGCCTTGTGATGAAACAAAAAGCAATAGTGATAGGGTACGGCCCTATAGGGCAAGAAGTCACAAAACTTTTAAAAGATCTTTCTTATTCCCCTATAGTGATAGAGCATAATATTGACACAGTCTCTCATCATCATAAAGATGTACATATTATCTATGGAGATGCATCCCTCCACGATCTACTGAAAGAAGCTGATGCAGAACATTCTCATCTGCTTGTTATCACAACTCTTGAAATCGAGTCGATAGAGCAAGTTATTGAATCAGCGCGTCAAATGAATCCTAAAATAAAAATCTTAGTTCGAGTTAGATATTTAGTAGATGCTCCTTTAATGGAAAAAGTGAAGGTTCAGTATGTATGTTGCGAACAAGAATCTAGCAAAGCCTTTGTAGAAAAGATTCTCTCTCTAGATCTTGAAAACTTTTATCCGGTAAGCATCTAGTTAAGAATTAGTTTTTAAATCAAAAAAATCTGAGAAGTCGATGATTTGAGAAAAAAAACCGCTGTCTATAACATTTTCTTGAACCCCATTTATATGAATAAGTATGGGTCTACAAGAAAAACCACGAGGTAGTTGCAAAGCTTCCATCTTTTCTTTTACTTCAGAGACTACATCCATTCCTATAGGTTTTAGACTAAACTTTACTTCGCATAGGTAAAGAGCATGAAAACGAGTTTGAATGAGATAGTCTATTTGACAGCTCTTTCGACGAGCTGTTTTACTCTGTAAATAAGGGCCTGCTAAGAGGATTTCTTCTGAAGGGATATGTAACATAGGAAAGAGTTCTGCACTGTTGCTAGCAACAAGATTTTCAAATTGTAATCCTAGAATGGAAGACCATCCTTTTGGTAAAGAGCGCACTTGAGATAGCTTGATTTGTTCTTTATTTGGTTCAATGTATTTAAGATAAAATCTCATGTAATTATCGCATACTCTATATCGATTTGTGTGAGACATTTTTTCTTTTTTAAGATCCCAAGTATAATCGCGTGCTAAAAAACCAGCTTGAGTTAAGTCGTCTAAAGCTTCGCTTAAATCTCCTCCTTTAGAACGATTAAGAGTTACTGCGAGTTCTGACATGGAAAGATGATGATTGATAAGTATTTGTAAAATTTGTTTATAAAAAGGTCCTTTCTTTTGGAATAGATCGTGAAAGATTTGATCGAATTCTAGAAATAGTAGTCCCTCCGGATCAAAACAAAGTTTTATAATATTTTGTTCAGTAGATAGATCTTCGCGTAGCTCTTCTAAATAACGAGGAATTCCTCCGGTTATAGAAAGGATCGTGAATTTTTCATAGGCGCTGATTCTGTGTGATTTAAGATTCCAAAAAAAATTGCAATCAGATAGCGGAAGTTCTTTTAATAACATACGTAGAGACACTCTCCCAAAAAATCCTGTACTGCTTAGGATGTTTTTTTCTATCCACGCAGAGTTAGATCCTGAAATAATTAAAATGAGCTCGGGATTTTTTTTGAAATGAGCATCCCAAGCATTTTTTAACTTAGGAAGAAATGTAACGTCTTTAGATCCCATCCACGTGATCTCATCCAAGAGGATGAGTACCCGTCCTTTTTTTGTTACTTGAGCAAGATCATGAAATATAGTACCCCAGTCATCACTTTTATAAATGGGAATTTTATATTCTTGCAATTGCCTTACAAATTCAACCCGTTGCATTTCTGCAGTGATTCCATCAACAGGGGGAATTCCGGATAGAGAAAAGGTTTTGGGAAAAGATTTGGCAAATTCTTCTGCTAATCTACTTTTCCCTATTCTTCGGCGTCCTCGAATAACAACAAGGCTTGCCTTTTTTTTGAGTAAAAGACCTTTTAAGGAGTCTAATTCCTTCTTTCGTCCAATGAATTTTGTCATAAGATAAATCCCCCCTAAATGTGCAATTGCGCTTTTGTAGCTCTAAATATAGAGTAATAAATTCCCCCTAAATATGCAATTGCTATTTTAGGGGGAATTTTTAGTGCTTTAATTAACAAAGTCTTATGATTTTTCCCACAAGGGTCGCGTAGGCAGGAATAGTTAGTTATGTCTTTTTTTTTAACATTTCTTGTAAGCTACTAAAGTAGCTTTCTCATCTGAAATACGGATAATGTCAACTTCGGGCAGTAGAAGAAAGCCCCCTAAATGCGTAATTGCAGATTTAGGGGAGTATACGAAGTCATTAAGCAACGAAGTAGTAATTTTTTACATGAGAGAAGTTTATATGCTCAAAAGGCCAAGACGAAATAGAAAAAACGATGGAATGCGTTCATTATGTCAAGAAACGTTGCTTTCTCCTAAAGATTTGATTATGCCTTTTTTTGTCGTGTCAGGAAAGGGGAGAAAAGAGCCTATCCCTTCCCTACCGGGAGTATTCAAGTGGTCAAAAGATGAACTTGTGAAAGAAGCTGCCCTTTTGCATGCAAAAGGAGTTCCTGCGATATTGATCTTCCCTGCAGAAGCAAAAAAAGATCTCAATGGGAGTTATGCTCTTTCTCCAGAAGAGGCTATTCCTGAAGCAATTTCTTTTATTAAAAAAGAGATACCCTCTCTTCAAATTCTTTGCGATGTAGCGTTAGATCCTTATACATCACATGGACATGATGGCATTGTTGATTCTTCAGGATATGTGCTAAATGACGCAACAGTTGCTATTTTACAAAAGATGGCTCTTTTATATGCCGAGGTAGGGGCTGATTGCATAGCCCCTTCAGATATGATGGATGGGAGAATAGGAGCCATTCGTAGAGCCTTGGATGAGAAAAAATATACAGAGGTAGGGATCCTCTCTTATACAGCCAAATATGCCTCTTCTTTATATGGTCCTTTTCGAGAGGCTTTAGGATCTCAGCTCCAATTTGGAGATAAAAAAAGTTATCAGATGGATCCAAGAAATGTAAGAGAGGCTCTTAGAGAAATGGCTTTAGATGAAGAAGAAGGAGCCGATATCCTTATGGTCAAGCCGGCTCTTTTTTATTTGGATGTCATAGCTAAAATGAGACAAGCAACGAAGCTTCCTATTTGTGCTTATCATGTAAGTGGAGAGTATTCTATGGTAATGGCCGCGGCAGAAAAAGGGTATTTAGATGCAGAGAGGACTTTTCTAGAAGCTTTAATAAGTATTAAGCGGGCAGGAGCTGATTGTATGGTAAGTTATGCTGTTCCGCGCATTTTATCGATGCTTTAGTTGCTTAATAAAATAATTTAATAAAAGGTGATTTATGACAGCCGTAATAAGTTCAAGAAGTCCCATCCAACAGATTGATCCAAATTTTAGCGCTTTTATTCAAGATTTGCCCCAAGGAGGATTTGCAGATCTAGAAGGATTTTTAGGGATGCAGCCGGGGATCAGACACTGGAACGAAAATATAAGTTTCAGCGCAGATAGTTTGAATATGGGCAATATAATGGCCGTTACAGCTAGGCTAATCGCAACCTTAACGCTAGGGCGTGCCTTCTCTTTTTTTGGAGCTTGTTATCACGCAAGCGCAGGGTTGGCTAAGTTAGTTGTTGCTGCGCTTGAATATAATAATGAGACTAAGGAGAAGGTTTCTTTTGTCTTTAAAAGTGCCATGAATCATTTAATGTTAGCTATGTATAACGGGGTAGCTGCTGTTCCTTTAGTGAATTGCCTACTTGCAGGGACCTATGCTTTATTTCCGCAATGGTTAGAAGATCAGCATATGTTTTTTGCAGGAACTCAACGGCCTGTTGATCTTGAAAAACGTCTAGTCATTAATACGAAGAGAAAAGAACTAGAGGCTCTTGAATGTCCACAGCTTTTAAAGGTAACTGGAGCTTGCATCGATGTAGCTGGACCTTATGGTGTAAATGGAAGGCCTATTGAAACCTCCTTAGAAAGAAAGCAAGAAAGCATTATAGCAATAAAGGCAGGAGAGGTAACAGGTCAGTGTTTTGATCATTTAGCGCAGGCTTAAAATATATTAAAAGCTCACCTTCTAGCAAGTGGAGCGTGAGCTTTTCTACTTTTGATTAATTAATTTTCGATTATGTTTAAGCGTTTATTTTTTAACATTTTCAGATCGTTAATCCAAGCTCTTATTAAGACATCTTCTTTAACGCCGATAAAATTATTATTCATAGCATCGCAATAAAGTGAGTGTAAATTCTTTAAAATATCGTGATTTGAAGAATACTCCCATCGTAAAAGAAAACTAATTAAGTCATTAGTTTTAAGATAAAGGTCTTGCTCTCCTATAAAATCCTTCATAAAATCATGAGCATTCCGCTCTTGAATAGCCGTTGGAGGGGTGAAACATATACATCCATCAGTTTCCCATAAAAGACGCTGGGTCAAATAGCCCCGCCAAATATCACATACCCGGAATGCCACATTTGTGGGAATATAAAGTCCCCAAAAAGCTTGCTTATGGAATAAAGTATTTTGAGTGTTAAATGGACATAATGTCCCTGAAGACAAAACACAAGCCGGTTTATTTTTACTAAATAGAATACCACTATTATCAGTTCTTGTAAGTCTAAAAATAGCATCTACATCGGGTTCATTATCCACTAGGCCTTGTTCAATCACAATTTTCTTATGATCGATTTGTGAAATTACTTCGAAATTATTACTTTGTGTAATAGACGAGAGTGGGTATCCACGAGGCCAAATTGTTGGTTGTCCAAAATAAGAATAAACATTAATAACAGAATCTTCAGAAGAAAGAGTTACTATGTCATCATCATCTTGAAAAGATTTGATATGCTCTATTACATAATTATCATAATCTGTTTCATATATTACTTCTGCACCATGGTCTATCGCATAAAGGTATCCAAGATTTTTACGTGAATAGTAATTCCAAGGCAAAAGTTTACTTAGTTCATAGGGAAGCCTTTCTTGATCTTCAGGGCTGAGATAAATACATTTTTCATCTAAATACCAATCAGAAGGGGTTTTTTTATCTCCAATAACTAGTAACTGCCAATCAGGTAACGCAGCCAGTTTTTTAAGAGCCGGGGTGGGGTGTTGTATAGTAGTAACTATAATCCACTTATCTTTGTGATGACAAAAAGATAGTACAGGCAATATTAGAAATAGTAATTTTATTAATTTCATAGCGCACTTTATTTTTTAAAATTCAAACTAATCTGTTTGGTAGCAAAATCTCTGTCTTCTGCGCAAGAAAATTTCAATGGATGAACCCAATCATGCTGAGGAGAATATGCGGGTAATACATTTATACTGGATCCGCAGAACCAAAGGGCATTTAATT
>CANNLR010000071.1 GCA_947505635.1 Chlamydiota bacterium | reverse complement strand
CTTAGGCCCTTTCATGACAAGGAGTAAGACTTCATCAATGGCATACCCCTCAGCATCTAGGATCTTCCCTAGGTGAGCAGTGTGGGATGGATAAGAAAGAACAGATCCTGTGAAGATGGAATCTGCTAAGGTAATGGATTCCTTGCCCGAAATTCGGACAATAGCAATCCCACCCTCTCCAGGAGGGGTTGCTATTGCGGCTATGGTCTCTTCAGGTATATAAGGTCTATGAACAAATTCCATGATGGGAAAGAGTATACCAAAAAAGGGAATTCTCTATAACTTTTTTAAAGCTGCTGTGATAAGTGTTGAAAGGTCTACCTCTTCTTCTTTTTCTTCAATAATAGAGTTGATAGCCTTTTGGGCTTGAAGAGGTTGATAGCCAAGGTTAATGAGGGCAGAAAGAGCGTCACTTGAGGTTGTTTTAGTCCCTTTGCTGAAAGAAGAAGAGGAAGTTTGTGTAATGGGATTTTTTTGAATTCGATCTCTCATCTCTACGATAAGTCGTTCCGCTGTTTTTTTTCCGATGCCAGGAACCTTGCAAATACTTGTAATATCGGATCGAGAAATGGCAATTTGTAGGTCAGTTGCTTCTAAGTGTCCTAAAAGAGATAAAGCTGTTTTTGGTCCAATGCCGGAAACTTCGATGAGCGTTTCAAAAAGATCTCTTTCATCTGCTGTTAAAAAGCCGTAACTCTTATGAGAGTCTTCTCGGATGACAGTGGAGATAAATAGGCAAAGAGGCTCTCCTAGTTTAGGAAGTTTGCCGTAGTTGCTTAAGGGAATATGAATTTTATAACCAATGCCACCTGTTTCTATAATTGTTTTTGCAGGAGAGGAGCTTGTAAGGATGCCTTTGATATATTCCATCATAATGATTAAATTCCTTGAAGGGTTTTAGTAATACTAAGAGTGTGTCCGTGGCAAAGAGCAAGAGCAAGAGCATCTGCTGCATCTTCTGGAGTAGGAGGAAGGGGAAGTTGAAAGAGAAGTTGCATCATCTTTTGTACCTGCTGTTTACTTGCAGCTCCAGAGCCTACAACAGCTTGCTTAGCTCTTTTAGGAGCGTATTCATAAACGGGGATATTTCTTTGTGTGGCAGCAAGTACAGCCATACCCCTTGCCATCCCAAGCTTAATAGCGCTTTGAGGATTTTTAGAGACAAATTGCGTTTCTATAGCAACAGCATTAGGTTTGTACTGGTCCATTAATTGAGAAAGTCCGTTGAAGATGATGAGGTATCGTTGGGATAGGAGCTCTTTGGCAGGAGGACGAATACAGCCAAAATCAAGGGCTTGTTGCTTATGAGCAGAGTAAAGAATAATGCCGTACCCTGTAATGCAGGTTCCGGGGTCAATTCCTAAAATAATCAAATCTTTTGAAGAGGCTTTTTCCATGAAATTATCTATTTCTTTGTTATAAAATCAGTTTGGAAGGGAGGAGAGTAAATGGAAAGGAAAAAGATCAATGTTTGTGAAAAAGAAAATCCAGAAAGGGAATAACTTTTTTAAATGCGTAGTATTTTTTACATTTTTACATAAAAAATGTAAAATTAAGACTCAAAATCACAATTGAGTTGTAAAAATGCGACACATAAAGCGCTTGTTAAAAGTACCAACGCAAAGCTTCTTCCTTTTAGGACCTCGAGGAACGGGAAAAACCACATGGATAAAAGATCACTATCCAGATGCAGTTTGGATCGATCTCCTTTTGCCTAACGAAGTCAATTTTTATGGAGCCAGGCCAGAGCGTCTTATCAGCACGGCAGAAGGGGCGGGGGATAACAAAACCATTGTCATCGATGAAATTCAAAAAATCCCTGAACTGCTTTCTGTTGTGCATCATCTTATAGAGCAGAAGCGGGGTTATCAATTCATCTTGACGGGTTCATCTGTAAGAAAACTTAAGCGGTCGGGTGTTGACTTGTTGGCGGGCAGGGCTCTTCTTAAGTTTATGAATCCTTTCGTAGCCCCTGCAGAGGAATTCCTTCTGAGTATTATCTCTGGAAAATCGCTTAAGACCTTATCTACACCTTTCTAAGGTGTAGACGGGAATTTTCTTCTTCAGTAGAATGGGGACAATTTTTTATATGCTTTTTTTCAACCCTTTAAAGGCTTTTTTAGGTGAACTAGATGGATTTATTACAGATTCAGCCGAAAAATATTATCGTTAGGATGCCAAATTGGGTGGGAGATGTGATCATGTCAACCCCAGTTTTGACAGATTTACGAAAAGCCTTTCCGGATGCATACATTACAGTTATGTGCAGATCTCCTATGGGAGAGCTCTTACAAGAATTTCCTGATATCGATGAAATCTTTTGTTTTACAAAGGCTAGTAGGCTCGTAAGACGAAATGAAAAGAAGAATATCATGGAAAAACTTCAAAATGGAAAATATGACTTAGGTCTTATTTTGCCAAATACATTTTCTTCTGCATGGTGGTTTTGGCAAGGAGAAGTTAAGTATCGAATCGGATATAATAGCTGTAAGCGGGGTTTTTTATTAACACATCCCGTGGAATTGCCTATTGATATTCAAAAACGACATCTTATTGCCACCTATAAAAATTTACTCACCGTTTTAGGAATCCCTCCTTCTACTATATTGCCTAAGTTATACTTGAAAGAATCTGAAGTAGATCATGCTAAGCTTTTGCTTAGCCAGCATGGCGTTCGAGCCCATCACCGTATTGTAGGAATTAATCCAGGGGCAGCCTATGGGTCTGCTAAGTGTTGGCTTCCAGAGCGGTTTAGGGAAGTAACGACTCGGTTGCTAGAAAATAAGGATGTTGTTGTTGTTTATTTTGGAGATCTCATTACAGCAAATCTTGTTAAAGAGATCTGTCAAGGGCTTTCTCCCAGAGTGATTAACATGGCGGGGCTTACTTCTTTACGAGAACTATCTTGTTTGATTTCTTTATGTGATGTGCTTTTAACAAATGATAGTGGACCTATGCACATTGCGGGGGCTTTTAACACCCCAGTAGTTGCTTTATTCGGTTCTACAAGTTCTATCATGACAGGCCCTTGGCATAATGGGACAGTCATTCAAAAACAGGTTTCTTGTTCACCTTGCTATCGCAGAGTATGTCCTATCGATTTTCGATGTATGAAGCAAATTCAAGTAGAGGAAGTGTTTGCGGCGATTATAAGAGCCTTAGATAAGGGTGCCACAACATCTAAACTGGCTCTTTTACGATGAAATATTTTTTTTCTTTTTTTTTAGTATTAGGGTGTGTGAATTGTTTTTTCATGAAAGCTTTTGCCGAGGAAGGAAGATTGGATATGGATAAGATTGCTTCTTTACAAGAAAGACAAAGGTATTTTATTCAGAATCCTCCTAAAGAAGATTTTTCTTCTTGTCAGGATTGGACAGGAGCTACTTTTGTTGATTCTTTAGAAGATAAATTATGTGGGGAAGCTTTACTCCGAGAAGGGAAAGTTGCTTGCCTTCTTTTAGCTGGAGGGCAAGGCTCTCGCTTAGGGGAAGGAATTGCTAAAGGAAGAGTAGAAGTTTCTATTTTGCAAAAAAAAAGTCTTTTTCAGATCTTTTTTGAAAAGACTTTGTATGCAGGATTGCAATGTGGAAGAAAGCTATCAATAGCTGTTATGACCTCTTCGTATAATCACGAAGAAACTGTAGAGTTTTTGCGTTTTCATAATTTTTTTGGTTTATCTCAAGATCAAGTGTATTTTTTTACACAAGGAGATCTTCCTTTTTGTAATGAAGAGGGGAACTGGCTTTTGAAAGAACCAGACCTTAGATCTAAGGGGCCAAATGGAAATGGACTAGCTCTACACCACATGGAAGAATCGGGGGTGTTGGATCTGTTTTATAAAATGGGTATTGAGCATATCAACGTCATCCAGATAGATAACCCACTTGCAGATCCCTTTGATGCCACTTTTTTAGGGTTTCATTTTCGTAAGGGAAGTGAAATTTCTGTAATAGGGGTCACAAGAGAATCAGAAGGGGAAAAAGCGGGGGTGATAGCATCAGACCTAGGCGCTTGTCGCATCATAGAATATACAGAAAAGTTGAACCGCTCTTTTTCTTTACTCAATACAGGGCTTTTTTGTTTTTCGATGGACTTTATTCAACGTGTAGTCAAAGAAGATGTTAAGCTTCCTTGGCATGCAGCTTATAAAAAACAATCCTCAGGTGAATTTGTTTGGAAATTTGAGTATTTTATTTTTGATTTATTCCCTTATGCTAAAAGAGTGTCCGTATTAGTGAAGCCAAGATCAGAGTGCTTCAGTCCTTTAAAAAATGCGACAGGGGAAAAGAGCTTGGATACGGTGAGAAAGGATCTGCTCCAAAAAGATCGAGCTAGGTATCATTTCTTAACAGGGAAAGAGGCTTCTCTAGAAGAGATAGAGCTTTCTTTTGCTTTTTATTATCCAAGGGAAGAAGAGATTCTTCATTGGAAAAGGGTAAGTGGCCGGATAAGGGATATATTATACCGAAGGTCTTGTAAACGGATTTCATTTATGATACTTTGTAAAAAGTGCATTTTGTTAAGATTTAAGAGGAATTCATGCGTATTGGTTATTTAGGAGCAGGAAGTTGGGGTTTTGCTTTGGCCTCTTTGTTAGCTTCCAATGGATATCAGGTAATTTTATGGACGATGGATCCAGAGTTTGCAAAGCATTTAAACGATACAAGGGAACACCCTAAATTACCTCATTATAAAGCTCCGGACAATCTTATCGTAACGGCAAATATGGAAGAAGCCTTAGAAGGGATAGATTTTTTAATAGAATCTGTGACCTCAATGGGCATCCGTCCTGTATTTGAGCAAGTTTTAGCTAAGGGAGGTGTCACTTGTCCTATTGTGATTACTTCAAAGGGAATTGAGCAAAACACAGGTCTCTTACTCCCAGAAGTTATTTTAGAGATATTAGGGGAAGAAGTTAGAAGCCAGATTGGCTGTTTGAGTGGCCCTAGTCACGCAGAGGAAGTTGTACAAAAACTTCCAACTTCCGTGGTTAGTAGCTCCTATGCTGCTAATATCATGCACCGCATCGTAGAGATTTTCACAAGCCCTTTTTTTCGAGTGTACCCGAATGCTGATTTCAATGGAGTCGTGTTTGGCGGAGCTATGAAGAACATTATTGCTATTGCCTGTGGTATTTCAGATGGACTTGGATTTGGGGATAATACCAAAGCAGCTTTGATGACAAGAGGTCTACATGAAATTCGTAAACTATCTTCTATAAAAGGATGTAACCCTGAGACATTAAATGGTCTTTCAGGTCTAGGAGATCTTTGTGTGACCTGTCTTTCAAAGCTGAGCCGCAATTATAATTTTGGTCATTTAATAGCGGCAGGATTAACTCCTGATGCAGCTAAAGAAAAAATAGGCATGATGGTCGAGGGTGCTTATACTTGTGTTTCTGCTTTGCAATTAGGGACGAAAGCTGGGATTCCCATCCCCATTACTCAAGCTGTGTATTCGATTATTTATGAGAATCTAGATCCAAAAGAAGCGGTAAAAGCTCTTTTACAACGCGCTATTAAAGAAGAACATCTATGACAGCAAAGATTAAAGTTGTATCGGCTAAAGAGGTTATTCGGATTGAAAAGTTAGCTTGCTTAGAAGGGTGTCTTGAAGAAGATTTTATGGAAAAAGCAGGAACGGGTATCGCAGATAGAGTAGTCTCTTTTGTGGAAAAAGACTCTCTTATTACTCTTTTAGCAGGGAAAGGAAATAATGCTGGGGATGCTTATGTTGCGGGATGTCATCTATTGCAAAGAGGATTTCGTGTAGAGGCCTTAGCTATTTATGAAGAAGAAACATGGGGGCCACTTTGTCTTAAGCAGGCCAAACGGTTTAGTGAAGCTGGAGGTAAAATCCATGTTCTTACAGACGAATCCATTTTTCCATCTCAAGGGATTTTAGTTGATGGACTTGTTGGAACAGGATTTACAGGGGCAGCAGAAGGGCCCTTATCAAAAGCTATCCATTTAGCAAATAACTCTTCTCTTCCGATCCTCGCAATAGATATTCCCTCTGGGTTATGTGCTACTACAGGACAAGTAGAAACAGTAGCTATTTATGCAACGGCAACTATCTATTTAGAGTTTCCTAAAATTGGTTTTTTTCTCGAAAAAGGATGGGATCATGTAGGGTGTTTATGGAAAGAGACATTTGGACTTCCCTTTTCTTATCAAGAAAAAGTTGTACCTGAAGCTTTTTTAATAGAAGAGAGTAATGCGAAGGCTCTATTGCCTACTTTGCGTAGAACAAGGAATAAATATTCAGCAGGATATGTCCTTATCGTAGCAGGAAGCTCTTCTATGCCAGGTGCTGGAGCTTTATCTTCTTATGCAACCTTGCGCTCTGGCGCAGGGATTGTGAGATGGTTTTATTTAGGATCTTTAGAAAGACACCCTAATGCGCCACTTGAGATTATTTCTTGTCCATTAGAAGAAGGATGGGATACTTTTTTTTCTGAAAGACTTCGGATGGATGCCTTGTTGATAGGGCCTGGATTGGGAAGAGATAAGCAGGCTTTTAAAAGTATGAAAAAGGTTTTATCTTCTTGCAGCTTTCCTGTTGTAATAGATGCAGATGCTTTATTTTTTCTTTCTAAATATCCTTCCTTTCCCATCCCAAAAGAATCTATTTTAACACCTCATAAAGGAGAGTTAAAAAGACTTTTAGATGCACATAAAATTCAAGGTTCCTTTTTATCAACTTGTCAAGCTTTTGTAGAGAAAAAAAATACTACTCTTTTAGTTAAGGGAGCTCCCAATTTCCTTTTTTCTCCAGGTAATATACCTTGTATCCTTCCTTTTGGAAATCCGGGGATGGCAACAGCTGGAAGTGGAGATGTTCTTTCAGGAATTCTAGCCTCCTTACTAGCACAAAAAATAAAAGAAGAAGATGTAGCCATTTTAGGCTGCGTATTACATGGTCTTGCAGGAGATCTTGCTGCGCAAGATAAAACGCCTTATTGTCTTATTGCTTCGGATATCATCGAATACTTGCCTAAAGCTTTTGCTAAGCTATTGGCTTGATAGATTCCTTGTAAATCCAAAAATTCCTTTATGTAATTTATTAAGTAACGCAATTGTCTGAAAAAGACATTCAAGATTTTTAATTCTTTTGGATGAGACCCATCGCCTGTTGGATGGATAGTGATAGCTCATAGGAAGAAAACCTATCTTGAACTCTTGTGTTTCAAATCCAGATTTTGTATATTCCTTTGTAGAATTCTATCTATAAGGAAGGGAACTATGAGTACGATTCAGATGTCAGAAAATGAAAATTTGAAAGTGGGACAACACCCGCTATCTAAACTTTTAATTTCGATTCAAAGTAAGATTGTGGGTCAGCACCAATTAATTGAGCATATGCTGGTATGTCTTCTTTCTGATGGGCACGTTCTAATCGAGGGAATGCCAGGGCTTGCCAAGACTCGCTCTGCAAAGGCTATTGCTGATGGAATAGAAGGTGGTTTCCATCGCATTCAATTTACGCCAGATCTTTTGCCGTCAGATCTTATTGGAACAGAGATCTATATTCATGAAAAAAGTAATTTTATTTTTAGAAAAGGTCCTCTTTTTAATAATATTATTCTTGCAGATGAGATCAATCGCGCTCCAGCAAAAGTTCAGTCTGCCCTTTTAGAAGCGATGGAAGAAAAGCAAATAACAGTTGGCCATGAAACTCATCCTCTTCCTGAATTATATATGGTCATTGCAACGCAAAATCCTGTTGAGCAAGAAGGAACCTATAACCTTCCAGAGGCTCAGCTTGATCGTTTTATGATGCACCTAGAGGTTGGCTATCCAACACCTCAAGAAGAATTGTTGATCGTTGAACTAGATGAAAAAAGGCAACACAAGACTTCTTCTGAGCCTTCAGCTATTACGACGAAAACAGAAGTTTTTGCTGCTAGAAGAGCCGTTGCTGACATGTTTATTTCTGAAAATCTAAAAAAATATGTTGTTTCTTTGGTAACCGCGACAAGAACTCCTGAAAAATATGATCAAGATCTTGCAAGATGGATTGAGTATGGAGCTTCCCCTAGAGCTACAATATTTATGATCCGAACGGCAAAGGCGTTGGCTTGGCTAAGGGGCGATGAATACGTTACTCCAGAGCATATTCATAGCGTAGCTTTTCCTGTCTTAAGGCATAGAATTGTTCCTTCTTTTGAGTCGGAAGCTTTAGGCGTTTCTCGAAATGATATTATAAAGAAATTATTAGAAGTTGTTGCTATTCCTTGAGGTTTGCATGCTTTATCCTGATTTTAATGATTTGATTGCATTGGGTGATCAAAAACTCAATTTAACACATCCGTCCTGCAGATCTGTTAAATCTACAGTTTTGGGGAATCATCGTTCTTTTTTTCGTGGAATAGGCTTAGAGTTTGATTCTGTTAGAGAATATGTCCCAGGGGACGATATTCGAAATATAGATTGGCG
>CANNLR010000070.1 GCA_947505635.1 Chlamydiota bacterium | reverse complement strand
GAACGTTCTAGGTAAGATAGAGAGGAAATATATTTTTTATTGAGCGCTTTATGATTTCTATTTTTGCTTTAACACAGATTGAATATGCAGAGGCGATACAAAACCGTCTAGGTAGAGGGAAGATGTATGCAAAAAAAATGTATACAGAATGGTTTAAGACGGGAAAAATAGATGCTGAGGCTAGTTGGATTGAGCCTCAAGCTAAAGATTTAGTAAAAGAAATTATAGCAAATACCTATTTTTTTGAGGCTCCGATTTCTTTTGTACAAGAAGAGGGGGGTGTTAGAAAGTTTCTTCTTAAATATGCAGATGGTCTAGAGGCCGAATCTGTTATTATCCCTATGAAGTTTGGCTTTACTTTATGTCTTTCTTCTCAAGTGGGCTGCCGTATGGGATGTGCCTTTTGTGAAACGGGCAAGATGGGTCTTTTACGCTCTTTAACGGTAGAAGAGATCCTCTTTCAGCTTTTTGCTGCGCAGTTTATCTTAGGAGCCCCTATCCGCAATATCGTTTTTATGGGAATGGGAGAGCCTTTTGATAATTACGAAGCGGTTATGCAAGCCATTAAGGTAATGACTTGCTCTGCTGGGCTTTGCTTAGGATGGAGTAAAATCACTGTCTCCACAAGTGGAAGAGTGAATGAAATCATCCGCTTTACAAAAGAAGCCCATCCTAACTTACATTTAGCTGTTTCTTTAAATGCGCCAAATGACCTAGTGCGATCGAAGATCATGCCAGTGAATAACACCTGGGATCTTGCTTCTTTAAAAGAGGCAATGCTAAATTATTGCAATCATCCTAAAAGGCGAATTTTAATAGAATATGTCTTACTAGAAGATAGAAATGACTCGATAGAGGCCGCTGAAGAGGTGGCTTCTTACTTAGAAGGGCTTCGTGTTACCATTAACCTCATTCCTTACAATGCACAAAGAAGGGGACGCTTTGCAGCCCCTTCTTTGGAAAAGATCAACCAGTTTCGACATCATTTGCAAAAAAGAGGATATAACACATTGCTCCGAATTACCCATGGAAGCTCCATTATGGCTGCTTGCGGGCAACTGGGAAATAAAAAAGTTCTTAAGACTTGTTTACGAAAACAAGATGAAATCGTATAGTCCGGAATAAGGAAAAAGCATAGTTTAAGAGGACTACATGACAAACCCAGAATATAATATTACCCTTGTTGGCAAAAGTGTTCTAGTTACAGACGCTATGAAAGCCCATGCACAGGAAAAGCTATCCAAAATCGAGAAATTTCATAATCATATCATGCATGTTCATGTAAAAATGGATATCGAGCATTTAACTCATAAGGTAGTGATTATTGCCAAATTCGATCATTTTAAAGTTAAAGCTGAAGCAGAGTCTATGGACATGTATGTTTCTATAGATTTGGCTGTAGATCGTTTACAAAGGCAACTCCGCAGATGGAAAGAACAGATACAAGATCATAGCCAGAAAAAACTTTCTGCAATAGATTTAGACGTGCTATTCTTGAAAAAACCATACTATCGAGAATTAGAAGAATTTAATGCAGAAATTGAAGAAGAAAATGCTAAAAAAGCAAAAAGTCAATTAGAGCTTCCTCACATGACTGGTCGAAAAAAGATCCCTTTAAAGGAATTGACCTCTGATGAAGCGATTATGAAATTAGAGCTTTCTAAAGACCATTTTCTTCTATATCGCTCAGAAGAAGATCGAAAATTGAAAGTGATGTATAGAAGGGAAGATGGAAACTACGGAATTATCCAATCCGAATGAGGGATTGGTCTATGATGAAATTAGAAAGCTTTGGCTTGTGGCGACTCCTGAAGAGAAGGTGAGGCAAAAGCTAATTCAGAAAATGATCTATAAGCTCTCTTATCCAAGAGAGCTTCTTTCTATAGAGCGTTCTTTAGCAGACCTCTCAGGAACTTTGGCTCATAAAAAAATCCCTAATAGAAGAGTAGATATTACAAGTTTTGCAAAGAAAAACACCCTTTTATATCCTTTACTTGTAATTGAATGCAAAGAGTCAGAAGGTTTAACACAAGATGCCTTAGCTCAATTACAAGGATATAACTATTTTATTAAAGCTCCTTTTATTGCTATTGCTTATCCGGAAGGAGAGGTGTTTGGGTATGCTACAAAGAGTGGATTCACCTATCTTCCGTACTTACCTTCCTATGAAGATTTAATACGTGTAGCACAAGATGGATAGCCTAGAAAAAGCTTTTTCTTATGATGTGATCTGTTTGTGGGGTTTTTCTCAAGAAGAAGTAAAACCTTTGGAAGGAAAATCATTGATTTTCTTTACTCAAGAATTTACCTCTGATCTTTTCACAAGAGTATATTATGATCGGTTAGCCTGTGATCTGGAGTATTTTCAGTCTCTTTGTGAAAAAGAAGTTTTTCGTACTTTTTTTTATGTAATTCATCCAAGTTTACCAGAAGAAGAAAAAGAAATAGCAAAAAAATGGTTGGGGCGCTGTGAGCTTTTAGAATGGCAAGTGCAACTTGCTGCTTCAGACTATCAAGATTTTGGTATCAAAGTTTTCCAAAATCTTTGTCAGATGAGGCAAAGATCTTTTGATGAAGGATCGTTCCCTGCGATAAAAAATCTTTTTTGCAATGTTCCCGCTTTTATTTGTGGTGCCGGGCCTTCTTTAGAGAGGGAAGTGGGCAACTTAAAAGAAGCTCAAAATCAAGGGCTTATTTTTGCTGGAGGGGCAGCTTTAGGATCCTTAGGTCGCTTAGGTGTGCCTATACATGTAGCAGCTGGGATAGATCCGAATCCTAATTATGACAAGGTATTAATGCAAAATGCTTTTGAGGCGCCCTTTTTTTATCAAAGTCGATTTGCTTCTTCTTTATTGCAGACGGTTCAAGGTCCTTTATTTCAAGTCGCGAATAATCCTGGATACACTTTAGAATCTTGGCTCCAGGAGGGAGAAAGTTTTGATGGAGGCTGGACCGTTTCTACATTTTGTGCTGCAATAGCGATCCATTTAGGTTGTAATCCTATTGTTTTTGTAGGAATGGATTTGTCGTATGGATCAGAAGGAGAGGTGGGGAAAGATTTTGTGTGGGAAGATCCTGCTCTAGGAAACTTACATACACAAAAAGACTGGATTTTAGCAAGTAAGTGGCTTGAAGGGATGACTTTTTCACATAAAGAACATACTTTTTATACGGTCTCAGATAAAGGGCTTTTTATTGAAGGGGTGAAAAAAACTTCTTTTGCTGAGGTAAGGGAATCTGCGCTATTTAATGAGGTTGATAGTGAGGGATTAGTTCATCTTTTACGCTCTTTTTGGAATCCTTCAGAAGGCTATAGTAAAAAGATTGTTGTATTGGAAAAAAGTTTAGATCGGTCTTTAGTCTATATTGATGCATTATTACAGCTATTTGAGAAGCACTATCCGAAAAATCCTACAGGGAAAGGGGAATTTGTGCTTAACTTGCTAGATCTGCAAGAAGAAATAGCCTATCAAAAGATTTTGATTCCTGTTTGGAACGTCTGGCAATATCCTCTTTATAGACAGTTCGAAGATCCTTATGCAAGAGAAGTAAATCAGTTGGTTTTTTTTAAAAAGGTACTCCAAGAATATAGGATGTGTGTATGCAAGTAAATCAGGTGTATGATCTTCCTCTAGACGGAGTGGTAGAAAAAGATGAAGAGGGGAATGTAGAAAAATCCTATAGAAGAAAAAATGGACGTATGCATGGAGAGTGTATCCTACTATATCCTTCAGGGAAGTTAAAGGGGCGCTCTTTTTATGAAGAAGGTCTTTTACAAGGAGTTTCTTGTTTTTATTCCTCAGATGGACAGCTTCTTTCATCTACCTATTTTTTAGAGGGGAAGGCTGAAGGAGAGGCTAAGCAGTTTTATCTTTCTGGCCACCTTTATGCCAAATTATACTACAAAGAAGGACATCTTCAGGGAAGCCAAGAATATTTTTATGAAAATGGGCAATTAAAGACTTCTTTATTTTATGAAAGGGGAGCTCTTGAAGGAGAGGTGCTTTTATTCTGGCCTTCAGGATCGTTAAAAAGACATTGTTTTTATTCCCTTGGAATAAAAACAGGAAAAGAGCGGATCTTAACAGAAGAGGGAGTTTTAGTTGATGAAGGAGAGTATCTGCAAGGATCTCCTGTAGGAGTGCATAGAAGATGGTACTCACAAGGAGTTTTGAGACAAGAGAAGATCTATCATCCTAAGGGGAATTTTGATGCAAGAAGATGGGATGATCAAGAAAGGTTAGAATACGAGGGAATCTATTTGGGTGAAAAGAACTTTAAAGAAACAAAGTTTTTCTGGCCAGAAGGGACAAAACAAGAAAGAGAAGGGATGTGGGATGGAGAGCGATGTCATTTTAAGTGATTCCAAAATAGCTTGGGATCTTTTGCTAAGTAGATTTCCCGAAATAGGCTTTCTTCTTTCTTTAGATCAAGAAGAAGGGCAAGATGCTTTTCATGATAAAGAAGAGGGTACACAAGAGTGGGTGGATGCTATTTCTTTAGAAGGTGTTGATGTCTTGTATGTGTATGGAATAGGCACGGGCTCCTACTATCTAGCTTTACAAAAATGGCTAGAGGAAAAAAAAGGGAGAACTATTGTTTTTTTTGAAGAAAACTTAGCTATTTTGCGAACGCTTTTTTTTAGCCCTCTTGGATTAGATATTTTACAAAATCCCCAAGTTCATGTGCAACTTCTATCCAATTCTTTGAGCTTGGATGATCTATTTGAAGAATGTGTCAAGCGTTGGATTAGTGATCGAGTGGAGTTTGTTGCGATACCTTCTTATTCTAAGGGACAGGAAAAGAAGATGAAGAAACTTAGGTTGCAGCTTCTTCGTAAGTCGGCTTTAATGTCGGTAGCTATCACAGAAACATTGCATTATCATAGGTTAATGGAAAATATTAGCTTAAATTTTTTGACGGTTCCGGAGTCTTTTCATGTGAATCAATGGAATAACATCTGTAAAAATATTCCAGCCATTATCTGCGGAGCTGGTGTTTCTTTAGCAGAAGCTGCAAAGATGTTGCAAGGCTTAGATCAAAGAGCTCTAATTGTAGCAGGGGGTTCTGCTATTACGGCTTTGCATCATTTTGGCATCAGACCTCATATAGCGATGGCCTTAGATCCTAATGACGAAGAGTACGGAAGGATGAAGTCTAGCGGCTCTTTTGAAATTCCCTTCATTTACTCCTCAAGATTACATAAAGAAGTCTTAACCTCTACTAATGTAAAACCGGGATATCTTTGCTCTGACACAGGGGGAGCTTTTGAATCTTGGCTGCAAGAAGAGCTTAGAATAGATCCGCTTTCTTTAGGCCCAGAGCTTGGGGTAGAAGCTCTTTCTGTTACGACATTAGCTGTACCTCTTGTTAGGTTTTTAGGCTGTAATCCGATTCTTTTTTGTGGTGTGGACCTCTCTTATAAAGATATGCAAAGATACCCTCCAGGAGTTGTTTCTTCAGCTAAAGTGTTTTTAGCCGAGATGCAAGCAGAAAAAAGATCTATGGAAAAGCTCATTCGCAAAAAAAATGCAGAAGGACATTTGGTCTATACCCTCGTAAAATGGGTCATGGAAGCTTCTTGTATTGGAGATTATGCAAAAGCTCATGAGCAGACACAGTTTTTTAATGCCTCCTTTCAAGGACTTGTGATTCCGTTAGTTCCTCAGCTTCCCTTGCAAGAGTTTATTAAGCGTTACTGTCAAGATCAACATGACATTAGGGGAAGGCTTCATGTAGAAGGTGAGATAGCTAAGTTCTCTGATTTTTCTGGAGAAGATGTTAAAGTAGCATTTTTGAAATTAGCTACAAGTTTACGGCGATGTTTACCCATATTAGAAGACATGTTACAAGAAATAGAGCGGAAGCAAAAAGAGCCATTTACTCTAAAAAGTTCAATGGAATCTGGAAAGATGCAGCTCCTTGAGATGGATTTATTAGAAGAGTCCTCTTATAGCATTTGTTTAGAGTCTGTTTTTTGTGTGTATCAAAGGATCCTAGATCGATGTTATCCTTGTGATCCTTACTTGGATTCTGAGACTGTGCAAAAAAATGGACTAGAAAAGAAAAAACAGCTTTGGACAGAGTGCCTTAAGGTGTTGAAGGCCTGTTTAGCTGTGGTAGGAAAACATATGGAAAAAAAAGATGAAGACTCTTAAATCAAAGCTGTTTTTTAGTGTAGGAGCCATTTTACTTTTTGTCGGAGCCTTAAATATTATTTTGGCCGAGGTGTGGATTAAAAGGGGGCTTACTCGTAAGGGGAGCGCTATTACTCAACATGTAAAAGAAATAGAGGAAAAAATAGAACAATTTTCTTCTTTTTTACTTACTCTTCGGATGGTTGAAGAGGCTGCTAACTTAGAAAGAGTCGTATATACGGCCTCTTTCATGAAAAGAACAGGAAATGACTCTTTTTGGAAAGAGGCTGAAGAAATTATTTCTTATGATCCACAAATTGCCTTTGTGCAGATACAAAAAGGACAAGGGGAGACAGTTAGTATTGTGCCTCAAGATACGCAACTGCATCCATTTTCTTTTATAAAGGATGAAGAAGGCTTTTTATGGGTAAAGGTTGAAGGCAAAGAGGAACTTTTTATCGCGATCCCTGAGGAAAAAAGCGTAAAAGGTGACTACTTGCTCTTTGCAGAAAAGAGTGTTAGGAAAGCAATGGAACAAAAGACTTTATCTTCTTTAGAAGATATATTTTCCTCAGCTTTTAAAAAAGTTCCTCAAGCAATTTCTGCTGATTTTCAGAAAGTAGAAATGCAAAAGAGTTCTTATGGAATACAAGATACAGTTCCTGAGCTATTTCAAGCTCTACTATCTGATGAAAATGAGTGGCTTTACAAAATGGATCTTATTCAAGTTCTATTAGCTTGGACACAAAAAGATATTATTGTTCCAGAAGGAGCTATAAAATTAGTAGGACAAAGTGGAGGATGTCTTTGGTCTAATGAAATTTTTCCTGCTATGGCTTTTATAAACCAACCTAACGTAATTCCAGAAAGAGATGGGTTATTTCTTTTGCAAAGAGAAGGGGTTGGTGGCAAAGATGTAGATATTGTAAGAGGGGTCACTTTAGAAGACGATGTGAAGGTAGTCCTTGGCTTTTCTGTGTATCGTGTATTAAAAGAGATTGCCCTATTAAGTGGTAAGATAATCCTTATAAAAGGAGAAGGGGTTGACTTAGGGATTAAGTCAGATGGGACAATATTTGATGTTCAAAAGACTTTTTTTTCTAAGAGCAAATATTCTTCTTCTAGTATTGATTTTTCTTTATTTTCTGTCGACATTCTAACTCCTGAAGCTGAAGCCGAAGCGGTAAATATGTTTTTATCTCAGCTAGGTCATGATATGGTTATGAACGTTTCGTTAAGTTTACTTGGGGCTGCTTGCATTTCTTTTATTATAGCCTTGGCTCTTTTGCGTAATATCTCTACGAAGATCACAGAGCCTATAGCTATTTTATCTCAAGCTGCAGAGCATCTCGGGGTAGGAGACTATGAGAAGATCATTTTACCTAAAATAGGCCATAGACAAGATGAGGTGGCGAAGTTGTCTCACTCTTTTGCTGGGATGGTGAGTGCCTTGCAAGATCGAGATAAAATCAGAGGTGTCTTACATAAAGTTGTATCTAAGGAGATCTCGGAAGAGATCTTAAAAGGAAATCTGGACTTTACGGGAGAAGAAAGGGTTTTGACTCTTTTATTTAGCGATATTCGTAACTTTACAAAGATGTCAGAGGGGCTTTCTCCTAAAGTACTCATCCCTATGTTGAATTCGTATATGACAAGGATGTGCCATATTATTGATGCAACTCATGGGGTTGTTGATAAATTTGTTGGGGATGAAATTATGACTTTATATGGGGCTCCTTTGAAACTAGAGTTCCATGCGGCCTTAGCAGTAGAATCAGCGCTTTGCATGATGCAAGATTTGTCGAAATGGAATAAAGAACGGAAAGAGCAGAATCTTCCTATCTTTGAGATTGGGATAGGCATTCATACAGGACTTGTTTATACAGGGAATATGGGGGCTGAAAATAGGCTTAACTACACAGCAATAGGATCTAATGTAAATCTAGCATCTAGGGTTTGCTCGATTGCAAAACCTATGCAGATTTTAATCACAGAAGAGACCTATAAGGCTCCTTTGGTACAAAGTAAATTTCGGACGAAAGCTCTAGACCAAGTTTCTCTTAAGGGAATCGAATGTCCAGTTCAAGTCTATGAGGTGCTCGGACTTGCTTGATATTCTTTTAATTTATTACGTAGAGTTCTTAGGCTAATCCCTAAGGACTCTGCTGCTCTTGTCTTGTTGTTGTGGAGTTGCTCTAGAGTGCAAAGGATATGGATTTTTTCTATATCGGCTAAGGTTTTAGGTCCATTAGGATCTAATGGTTTTGTTTTGTGAAGAAGAGGAACGGGACAAGAAAATTCTAATTTCAAATCATTAGCTTGAATTTCTTCTCCTACGTGCATAATGATTGTTCGTTCTATGAGATTTGCAAGTTCTCGAATATTTCCTGGCCAGTAGTAGGAAAGGAGTTTTTCTAAGGCTTCTTTTGACAGTCTTTTTTTTGGGGTAAGATTCTCTTTGCAGAATTTTTCTAAAAAGTAATGGGCTAAGGG
>CANNLR010000069.1 GCA_947505635.1 Chlamydiota bacterium | reverse complement strand
ATATTGTGGTTATCTAGAGCGGCAGACGCCTGAGCAATTACACAATTTTCTTCTTGATTGGCTGTCATATATTCAACTTCATCCGTAACAATCCCATCTCGGACGACACGGTATGGAGTTTCAATGAATCCAAACTCATTTATCTTAGCAAACGAAGCGAGTGAAGTGATCAAACCAATGTTTGGACCTTCAGGTGTTTCAATAGGACAAATTCTTCCATAGTGACTTGGATGAACGTCTCGCACTTCAAAACCAGCTCTTTCTCTATTTAGACCGCCTGGCCCAAGAGAAGAAAGACGTCTTTTATGCGTAAGTTCGGCTATAGGATTAGTTTGATCCATAAACTGAGACAATTGAGATCTTCCAAAGAAATCCTTCAAGACACCTGCTAACCCTTTAGCTGAAACAATTTTTCCAGGGGTTAATGTATCTGAAGAAAAATCAAAAAGATTCATTCTCTCTTTAATAATTTTTTCCATTCTAGCTAGACCAACACGACATTGGTTTTGAATGAGTTCTCCAACAGAACGAACGCGACGGTTCCCTAAATGATCAATGTCATCCACATGTGCAGTCTCATCACCCTTCTTCAATCGAACAAGGTATTTTAAGGCATGGATCACATCTTCTTTCTTTAAAGTAACATTTTGTAATTCTTCATCAGAGATGTCTCTACCTAGTTTAAAGTTCAGTTTATAACGACCTACTTTACCCAAGTTGTATCTTTTTGAATCAAAAAATAGTCTCATAATGGCAGAACGTGCATTAGATAAAGTAGCAGGCTCGCCGGGTCTAATTCTTCGATAAAAATCTTTCAAAGCTGATTCATAAGAATCAGTCGGATCTTTAGCTAACATTTTAATAATAGGACTTGTTTCATCAGCATCCTCTGCAATTCTTACAGCAGCGATTTCTGCATCCAACATTTTTTTCAACATTGCTGTTGTTAGTTTTTCTGAAGCTTTTCCAAATACAGTTCCACTTTGCTCGTCTACAACATCTTCTGCTAGAATCTTACCTACTAATTTTGTAAAATCCTTATCGGAGCGGATCTTAATCTTAACTGTATTAAAAAATTCTTCAATAATGTCGGAATCCGAAGAATAACCTAGAGTTCTAATAAAAGAAGTGGCTAATATTTTTCTGCGACGTTTTTTTCTATCAATATAAATGTAAATAAGGTCATTAGAATCAAAAGCGCCCTCTAACCAGCTTCCTCTATATGGAATAATACGGAATGAGTAGATCACAATCCCTTTAGAATGTCTTTCTTGTTCAAAAGAAATACCAGGAGATCGATGCAATTGTGATACAATGACACGCTCTGCGCCATTAACAACAAATGTTCCTCTTTCTGTCATGACGGGAATTGTTCCCATATAGACTTCTTCTTCTTTGATCCCTGTCTCATCCGTTAAGCGAAACTTAACTTTCAATGTTACATTGTAAGTTATTCCTCTTCGTATGCATTCTTCTGGACCGTACTTTGGAACACCCAAATTATATGAGAGAAATTCTAAAATTGTCTTCTCATCATACGATTTAATTGGAAAGATTTCGCTGAACACTTCTTGCAATCCAAGGTTTTCCCTTTCATGAGGAAGCTTGTCTACTTGGAGAAATTGTTTGTACGATTTAATTTGAATTTCAATAAGATTTGGAAGATCTATAATTTCTTCCCTTTCACGAAAACTCACCCGATGAGGCGGCTTTTTAAGCATTGAAATCGCTCCTAACCTAAAATTTCATAAATGGAACACATTGACTCTAGCGCATCTTAAGGTGTCTTTAGAAAGATCAACAAAAAATAGGTTCTCACTATGCACTAGGAAAATAGTAAACTTTATAATAAAACAAAGCAAGGAGAAGAAGCTTTTTACAAAAGCTTCTTCTCCTCAATAAAACTCTCTAAAAAATTTTAGAGACCTTTCAATGTTACTTTACCACCAGCAGCAGTGACTTTCTTAGAAATTTCTTCTGCTTCAGCTTTTGGGCTTGTCTCTTTTAAGACTTTAGGAGCTCCCTCTACAAGATCTTTAGCTTCTTTTAAGCCAAGACCTGTAAGCTCTCTTACAATCTTAATAACTCCAATTTTCTTGTCAGCAGGACTTGCTTCTAGAGTAATTTGGAATTCTGTTGACTCAGCAACAACAGCTACTGGAGCTGCTGCCATCATAACAGGCGCTGCAGCCGCTGCGGCTTTTACACCCCATTTATCTTCTAAGGCAGTTTTGAGTTTGGACATATCCAAAACGCTCAATTTGCTAAGTTCTTCTACTAATTTTTCGATTGTTTGTTCTTGGGTGCTCACGTTAAAACCTCATTAATTAATCTTTCTTAAATTTATATACTGGATTCTTCTTTACTTTCTGTAGTTTCTTCAACTTGTGAAGTTTCTTCGCTTTCTGCAACTTTATTTTCTAAACAGAAAGGAATGCTACAAAGTAAAGCTTCCATAACAGCAAGAGTTTGACTCATCGGCGCTTCGAAAAGACCTAAGAGTTGAGAACGCATTTCATCTTGATTTGGCAATTGAGAGATAAGCTCTACATCTTTAGCTCCGCAAAGAGCTCCCTCGAATCTTCCTCCAAGGACGTACAAGATATTCTCATTCTCTTTAGCAAATTTGTACACATACTTCGTTGTTTGTACAGGATCTTGATCTGCAAAAACTACACCAATATGCCCTTTCAAATTTCCACGATCCAAAGTAAAACCTGCCTGTTCAGCAGCCTTTACCAAGATTCTCTTCTTAACAACTTCAAAACTTCCACCGGTTTTACCAATATTCATTCTGAAATCAGCAGCCATATTTGGGCTCATCTTCGTATAAGTAGCTAAAACAATGGCCTTTGAACTATCAATTTTATCTTTTATTTCCCTAGACAGGATGTTCTTTTCTGGTCTCATATACTCTACACCCCTTGCACTTCTGAGATGGAACGTAAATCAATTTTCAACCCAGGCCCCATAGTTGAGGAAAGAGCGAGAGACAGCAAAAATACACCCTTTGCTGTTGCAGGTCTTGATCTTGCTACCACAGATAGCAATGCTGTCATGTTTTCGAGAAGTTTTTCTTTTGTAAAAGAAAGCTTTCCTACTGGACTATTGATGACACCATGTTTATCTGTTTTAAACTCAACCTTTCCAGCCTTAACTTCTTGGATAGCTTTTACTACGTCTGCTGTAACAGTTCCTGCTTTAGGAGTCGGCATAAGACCACGAGGTCCTAAGACTTTTCCTAATTTCCCAACTTCACGCATCATATCAGGAGTTGATATGACAGCAGTAAAATCCATCCAACCGGATTTAATCTTCTCTAGAAGATCTTCATTCCCTGCAAAATCAGCTCCAGCATCTAGAGCTTCTTTAATCTTCTCACCGCGAGCAAACACGACGAGGATGGTTTTTTTTCCTGTACCATTCGGTAATGTTACAGTTCCACGCACCTGCTGATCTGATTTTTGCACTTCTACGCCTGTTTTAAGCGACAGCTCCAACGACTGATCAAACTTAGTCGGAGGACATTTTTTTAAAATTTCGACAGCTTCTTGTAGAGTATAGCTTTTGCCTATCTCATACATTTTAGCTATCTCCCGAAATCTTTTACTTTGATGCGCCATTTTTATCCTTCAATTATATCCACACCCATGGAGCGGGCGGTACCCATAACGAGCTGCATAGCAGCTTCTTCGGAATTTACCCGCATATCTGAAATTTTTGCCCTAGCAATTTTCAGAACTTGCGTTTTGGTAAGTTTCCCTACTTTATCTCTATTGGGAATTTTTGAACCTGCTGCTATTCCTACTTCTTTCAAAATAAGACGGGACGCAGGAGGTTGTTTTGTCACAAAAGAGAACGTTTTATCGGAATACACAGAAATAATAACAGGGAGAATATCTCCTGCTCTATCTTGAGTCTTCGCGTTAAATTCTTTACAAAAAGCCATGATGTTTACACCTGCACCCCCTAAGGCTGGGCCTATAGGTGGAGCTGGATTTGCTTTTCCTGCTGAAATCTGCAGTTTAATTGTCTTAATAAGTTTCTTTGCCATTATTCTTCCTTACTGCAAGCGTTCTATACTCTTTCTGACTCAGTCAATACTTGCTCGACTTGCCAAAACTCCAGATCATCGACTCGAGTTTCACGTCCAAAAATAGAAACCATAGTACTTAGTCTTCCTTTTTCATGGAACACTTCAACTACAGTACCTATAAAGTTTATGAAAACTCCATCTATGATTTTTACTTTATCGCCAATTGTAATATTGTGTTTCTGAACAACACCATTCTTCTTCTCTTCCAGCTCTTTTAAAATTGCATCTACTTCACTCTGTATAAGAGGAGTCGGCTTTGCCCCCCCCAAGAAGTCAATGACTCCATTGGAGTTTTTAACAAACATCCAAGAATCATCAGTAAGAACCATCTGCAACAAGATATATCCAGGCCACATCTTCTTTTCGATAATTTTTTGTTGACCCTTCTTCACCTCAGCAACATTTTCAACCGGCACGAGAATCTGCTCTATTAACTCGCTCATTCCTTTCGAATTACGACCTTCTTCTAAGGACTTTTTGACCTTTTTCTCAAGTCCTGGAATGACTTGTACGACATACCATTTATGCATGTTGCCTCTACTGTGATTAGCCAAAAATAAAATGTAAAATAGCTCGGATTGAATCCAAACTGCCTTTAATAACAAAATCCACTAAGTAAATTCCAAGACCAAAAAAAATTGTTGCCAGTACTACCATCTTCGTCGAGAATCGTAATTCTTCCAAACTGGTCCAGCTTACTTTTTTAAGCTCGTCCTTCAATTCTTGAATATACGTAAAAAGAGACTTGCGGTTCTTTGCAATGCTTTTTTTAGATTCCATATTCCCCTCGTATTATTCAAAACACTTACATCGTACAGATATTCATCGAGTGCGGAGGGATTCGAACCCCCGACCAGCGACTTTGGAGATCGCTGCTCTACCAGCTGAGCTACACACCCAAAACAGGTAAACTCAAGAGTTTACCTGTTTACACCTAACTAAATTAGTTCAAGATCTTGGAAACAGTTCCAGCACCAATTGTTCGGCCACCTTCTCTAATCGCAAATCTTATTCCCTCTTCCATCGCAATAGGATGAAGAAGTTCAGCAATAAGTTCTACGTTATCTCCAGGCATCACCATCTCTACACCCTCTGGGAGAGTTACAGTTCCAGTAATATCTGTTGTACGGAAGTAGAATTGAGGACGATATCCAGTGAAAAATGGCTTATGTCTTCCCCCTTCTTCTTTCGTAAGAACATAGATTGCTCCTTGAAATTTAGAATGAGGCTTACAAGTATTTGGAGCAGCAAGAACCATTCCTCTTTCGATGTCTTTCTTTTCAACACCTCTAAGAAGAACACCCACGTTCTCTCCAGCACGAGCTTCATCCAAAATTTTATTGAACATCTCTAGGCCTGTAGCAACAGTCTCTTTTGTATTACGAATACCAACGAGTTGTAGCTTATCGTTTGTTCTAACAATCCCTCTTTCAACACGTCCAGTCGCTACAGTTCCTCTTCCGGAGATAGAGAAAACGTCTTCAACAGGCATCAAGAAAGGCTTGTCTACTTCACGAATAGGAGTAGGGATCTTTTCATCAACAGTTTTCATAAGCAAGTTAATGCTCTCTACATACTCTGGAACACCTTCCAAAGCTTTCAAGGCAGAACCGCGAATAATTGGCACATCTTTGTACCCTTTAGCTTCTAATAGTTCTTGTAATTCCATCTCTACGAGGTCTACAAGTTCTTCGTCGCCTTGACCAATCATATCCATCTTGTTCAAGAAAACAACAAGAGCTGGAACTCCAACCTGACGAGCCAAAAGAATATGTTCTTTTGTCTGAGGCATAGCTCCGTCTGTTGCAGCTACCACTAGAATAGCTCCGTCCATTTGCGCCGCACCCGTGATCATGTTCTTTACATAGTCAGCGTGTCCAGGGCAGTCAACGTGTGCATAGTGTCTGCTATCTGTCTCATATTCCACGTGCGTAGAATTGATAGTGATTCCTCTTGCTCTTTCTTCAGGGCTATTATCAATCGATGCATAGTCTCTGTATTTCGCTTTCCCCTTTTCTGCCAAAATTTTTGTAATCGCAGCAGTTAGAGATGTTTTTCCATGGTCCACGTGTCCGATCGTACCGATATTAACGTGCGGCTTAGTTCTTTGAAATGCTTCTTTGGCCATTACTTCCTCCGTCAGGTTCCAGTAATTTAATTTTTCTCTATTATTTTAATCTCGTCTTTTTTGACTATGCCCAGAATAGGAATCGAACCTACGGCCACTTGCTTACCATGCAAGTGCTCTACCACTGAGCTATCTGGGCGCTTGTCACAACTTTCTAGTCAAAGTCGAAAGCATGCAAGCTTACATTGTTAGACTAATAAAATCAATAACAATTCGTAAGCTATTTTATGATTTCGATTCTCCCCGCTACTCTCTTCTTCGTTGTAAAAAAAGAATTTTAGCGCTGTCTGTAAGTGATCCTAGCTTTAGTCAAATCATAAGGTGACATTTCTACCGTCACCACATCTCCGACCAACACTCGAATATTTCTCATTCGCATTTTTCCACACAAATGAGCCATCACTTCCATTCCATTTTGCAAACTAACACGAAAAGTCATGTTAGGCAAAAGCTCTTGTATTGTACCGTCTATTTTTATTGTGTCTTCTTTTGGCATACCTTAAGATGTTCCTAAAACCTGGGACTATGTAACAAGATTCCCCCTATTAAAGTCAACGGGTTTCGTTATGTAAAATTTTATTTTTTTCTTAAACCTCCTGTAATATTGTATTTCACATTGACGATTTTCCTTTCCTTTCTGTACAATATTTGCTTTGCACCCAAGTAAAAACTTATGGATTTACCTACCCCATCTCCCGAACTTTTTTTGTTATATCAAAAAAAACATAACGATCTCCTATCGTTATTTTCAGACTGTAAAACACCTGAAGCTATTTATGAAAAAATTATTATGTTAGGAAAGTCTCTCCCTAAACCACCCCTCGAACTCTTAAGCACTAAAACAGAGAATCATATTGTTAAGGGTTGCCAAAGCACTGTATTTATTTTCTCAAAAATAGATTTGGCTGGAATAATGTTATATTACATAGACTCTGACGCCTTAATCTCCTCTGGATTAGCTTCCCTACTCCTATATATATACCAAGGAGAAAAAGCAGAATTCATCCTTTTTTGCCCCCCTCTTTTCATAAGCGAGCTTAAACTTAACATGACCCTTTCTCCCGGCAGATCCAATGGACTTGCTAGCATGTATTCTCGAATGAAACAAGATGCGTTAAAATTATTTTTAACTTTAAAAAACCCACCTTTATGATAACAACCTCAACGCAATCCTTACCCACTGCCCCTCAATGGGAAACTTACCTGTCAGCAGAAAATGAGAAAAAACAACAAGATGCTATTTTTTGGTGGAATACAGCTCAAACAGTTACTATTACAGCCCTTTGCGTCTTAGGAGCCGCCATCTTAATTTCCCCCATTGTACTCCCCATCACCTATACGAGCATTCTTATGAATGCCTTTGCACTAGTCCCCCTCCTCATGCCAATTCCTGGTTATTTTTACAGTTACTGCGTCCTTCAAGCTACACAAGCTACTGAACTATGCAAAAAAATTGGTTTTTTTCGCAAAGAGCGCCTTAAAATAGAAAATGATCCAAAAACTCTAACACGCACAATAGAAAAAACTTTTGTAGGACACCTTTCTAAAGAAAAAAAACTAGCCCTTCAAAAAACAGAAGAAACCCACACACCCATTCTCTCTCACCTAGCTTTCTTAGCTGATGAACTTCAACTACTGGAAAAAGAAAAAGCAAAACTCCATCGCTCCATTACTCATTATAAAGAACAAGACATTGATGCCCTTGTAAATAACCCCCTTCTTTTTCAATGGAAAAATCTGATCCTTCAAGAGAAGCAAACCTGGATAGCAACAAAAAAAACTTTTTCTAAAGAATTTCTCCATAATCTCATTAAGATCTTAGAAAAAAGCTCTCCTAATGATCCAAGATCTATTTTTGAACTTAAAAAACTATCTTGGAATTGGTCTAGTAAAGACACTTCCACTTTAACAGAAAAATGGACCCCCCTCTTTCTTTTAGAAGAAAAAATACTCCTCAATAAAGTAAATCAACTTTTTCTTTGGACATTTTTATTCCTCCCTATTGAAGAACTTAAAACTTCCCTAAAAAGTCACAATCTACACATTGAAAACTCTTTATTTGATCATAAGATCAAAAAAAGCGCCCTTTCTCTCCCTGACTTCACTATTGGAAAAATGTATGAAGACCCTATCACGGAAACAGTGCTCATCCTCCCCAACGGGACCCTTTCTAAAAAAGAAATCTTAGATCCCAAGTTGAAGGAAGAAACTTTAGATAAATTTTTACATTCTATAACGGCCGCAACCCCTTAAAAACCATACCGAACCTCTCCAGCATAACTATGATCGCTATAGCCATGGACAAATTCCCCCTTATAGCTAAGCTGCACGCTTAGTCTATCTTGACACATGGAGCCCGTTAAGGAAACTCCTGGAGAAAATAAGCTTCTATCGGGGAAATATCCTGTAACGGTAAAGGGTGCATCAGCTGGGGCAGCTTCTGTAAAAGAAGCTGTGTAACTCTCTCCTTTCACCCTTACTTCTCGGATCCAACTAGCTTTAGGAGCTATGACCCACTTCATGTTAGAAAAGCATAGACAAGTTGAAAGCTCAAGACCAAGCTCATTCCTAATTAAGATGGCATTTGTCTTATTAAGCGTTAAGCCCCACTCGCCGACTCCCTCTT
>CANNLR010000068.1 GCA_947505635.1 Chlamydiota bacterium | reverse complement strand
GGAGGATTTAAAAAATCCCAAAACATTAAAAGATTTCCCAAAAGATATTGAAGTTGCTTATTATCTAGTCCACTCTATGTCTGAAATCGTTAACAACTTAGTTGAAACTGAAATTGAAGTAGCTGAGAATTTTATAGAGGGATTAAAAAATTCCCAGATTAAACAGATTGTCTATTTAGGCGCGATTATTAATGATGAAAAAAACTTATCACCTCATCTTAAGGCGCGATTATTGGTCGAAAACGCTTTAAAGCAGAGTGGCACTCCCTGTACTATTTTGCGTGCAAGTATAATCATTGGGGCGGGAAGTGCATCTTTTGAAATCATCAGAGATTTATGCGAAAAGCTGCCTATAATGATCGCTCCTAAATGGGTGAAGTCTTTATGTCAACCAATTGCTATTGGCGACGTTCTTTTTTATCTTTCAAGTGTACTTCTTAATCAAAAGTGTTTTAATAAAACTTTCGACATCGGAGGACCTGAAGTATTTACATTTAAAGAGTTGATACTTGGGTATGCAAAATTCACAAATCTTAAAAGATGGATAATAAATGTTCCGTTTGTAACCCCCCATTTATCCAGTTATTGGCTAGTTTTTATTACTTCTGTTCGTTACTCGCTTTGTTATTATCTAGTGGGAAGCATGAAAAAAAGCACTATCGTTCAATTGAATGAAATTCAGAAAATTATTCCTCATCTTTGTTTAACATATACAGAAGCACTTAAATTAGCCTTTCAAAAGATATCGCAAAATGAGGTTATCTCCAGTTGGATGGACTCATGGGAAATCCTTGGAAATGACCTAAATATTGAAAATTATATCGAAGTTCCTAAGGAAGGATGTTTAAAAGACGAAAGAAGAGTTTTGGTTAAAGATTCAAAAGCCGCAGCTATTGAACGCATTTGGCGCATTGGTGGGGGGACGGGTTATTATGCTTTGAATTGGATGTGGCATTTACGAGGTTTATTTGATCAAATGATTGGGGGTTCTGAACTGCTCACTATTTTATAGACAAAAATAGACAGGTTAGGTCATGTATCCCATTAAAAAAATGGATATTTCATGAAGTTAAGTGCCTGGGCAAGGCTTCAAGGTATTAGCTATCGAACAGCGTGGCGTTGGTTCAAGGCCGGAATACTTCCGGTACCTGCCAAGCAGCTACCCAATGGGACTATCCTTTTATCTGATGCCGGATTGGATAAAGGATCCGTTATAATTTATGCTCGAGTGTCTTCCTTCGATCAAAAAGCAGACTTGGATGCCCAAGTTTCCAGACTTTTGACTTTTGCAAGCGGACAAGGTTTTACTGTTGCTAAGTCTGTAATGGAAATTGGTTCGGGATTAAACAAACACAGGCCTAAACTACTCAATCTTCTTTCAGATCCTGAAGTGCAAATTATTTTAGTCGAACATCGAGATCGACTCATGAGATTTGGATCAGAATATGTTGAAGCAGCTTTAGCTTCACAAGGGAGGAGACTTCTTGTTGCAGATCCTCAGGAATTAAAAGATGATCTTGTGCAGGATATGATAGAGATTCTCACATCTTTTTGTGCACGTCTATATGGAAGGCGGTCAGCAAAAAACAAAGCTAAAAAAGCTGTAGAGGCCATTCAAGATGATACTTAACTTAGCCTATCGATATGAGATCTTTAAACGTGTCTTTCATGGATAAAACTATGAGGTGACTTCCTGTTTGTAGCCTAAAATGAAGTATAAAAAATAGTGGCTTAAAAATATTTCAGATGATATCTTAGAAATCATTACTATGTTTGCTGCTCGCATGTATAGAATAAGAAGTGGGTGGAAGTTCAAAGGTGCTACTTAATGATGAACAATGAACATTCTTCTGTCGATCTTCTAACAAAGCCTGTCAAGGCTTTGGAAGACTTTAACCCATTTGCGATTTTTCAAACATTTACTTATCAGACAAGACTTTTAAATAACGAAGAGAACTTTGCTTCTTTAGAAGAATATGCCTCTTTGTATGGGAAGATTGAAAGATCTCTTTTCGAGGACCTTAAACGACATGACCTAAACTCTGTAAAGCAATTGTATTTGGCAAGCTTTGGCATTACAGCACGGCAGTTTAACGCAATACGCATTTCTTTAGAGGGTAAAATAGAGTCAGCCACACAATCTTTAATGGCTAATATTACAAGGTTGCAAGAAAAGATAGCAACTCTTAGGAAAAAACTTCCGAAAATTAAAAATCCTCTTGTAAAGCATGAAAAAGGAAGACTGCTTAGCCGTCTGCAAGATGATTTGAAAATTCTTGAAGAAAAACTAGAAAAAGGTAAAGTCTCTATTTGTTTTGGAGGGAAAAAGCTTTTCCATGCACAATTTTCTCTAGAGGAAAATGGATATGCCTCTCAAGAAGAATGGTTAAACGATTGGCAAGCTGCGCGCAATTCAGAATTTTTTTGCTTGGGCTCTAAAGATGAGACCGCTGGCAATCAAAGTTGTGTTGCCATGATGGATGTGAATGGCAATCTCACTTTGAGGCTTCGCTTGCCTAATGATTTAGTGAAGAAACATGGTAAGTATATAACTTTTTCTGGTGTTTTTTTTAAGTATGGCCAGGAGGAGATCTTGAAAGCTTTAGCCTCAGGGCAAGCTGTGAGTTACCGTTTCAAAAAAGATGAAAAGGGATGGAGAGTATTTGCAAGCTGTAAACAAGAAAGCTCTGCGATTGTAACGAATCAAGCTAAGGGAGCCATCGGGATAGACATAAATGCCAATCACATCGCTTTAGTTGAAATTGATCAAAATGGCAACCCCATTTCTAAAGAAACGATCCCTACTAACACATACGGAAAAACAAAAGAGCAGGCAGACGCTATTATAGGAGATGCCTGTAAAAAAATCGTAATACTGGCTAAAGAAAAAGGTAAGCCAGTCATTTTAGAACAGTTAGATTTTATAAAGAAAAAAACGACTCTTAAAGGAAGCTCTCCTAAATATGCTCGGATGCTTTCAAGCTTTAGCTACTGCCGAATTATACAAGGGATTTCATCCAAAGCTTTTCGTGAGGGTGTTGCTGTTTTTTTTGTAAACCCCGCTATGACATCCATTATTGGAAAAATGAAATTTGCGATGCGTTATGGAATGTCAAATCATCATGCTGCAGCGCTTTCCATAGCGCGCAGACATTACCGATTTTCCGAAGCCCCTTCTAAGTCGCCCATGAAAATGTGCTACAAAAATTGCCATGTCACTTGCCCCTCACCTGCACGGAAGAGGGGAGAACATGTATGGCGATTTTGGAAAAGGGTTGAGAGAGAATTACAAGCCGTTCTTGCAGAACTCCGTCGGGCTTATAGATCTCCTTGTCCTCATTAAAGTCGACAAGGATGACAGCTTATAGCTCCCGAGGGGTGTCGGTGTGATTCCGATAGGTTAATTCGCCAACAAAACTGCTAGGTTGGCGTCTTTGGACATGTGTATAATTGTCCATAGTTTTAGAAGCGGTATTGGTTTAAATAGAGGAAGACGACATCCTTCGGAAATCCAAGCGGGCGATTCTATCGATTTTTGGAGAGTGATCCTTGCGGACAAACATAATGGGTGCCTCATTTTATTTGCTGGAATGAAAGTTCCTGGTGTAGCTTGGCTTCAGTTTAAGTTTGAACAAAAAAATCACGAGTTATTTCTTATTCAAATAGCGACATTCCGACCTAAAGGTGTTTTAGGACGTCTTTACTGGTATATGCTTGTCCCTTTTCATTTCTTTATTTTCCGAAAAATGGCAAAGGCCTTAGCTGGAAAATCTGATTAAATGAAGATGCCCTGAAAAGACCTTCTCCAGTTAAAGACCCCTAAAAGCTATCTCCCCAATCAAGCTTTTTTCTTTGCTTGTAAGTTTCTTTATCTTTTTTCGAGTATATTTCTTTTTTAATCCCTTCTTCTTGACACGTTATAAGCTCTACATGACCTGAGTGCTTTAAAGGTCTTCTAATGACTCTTGCTTGAATAGGGGAAATGGCTTCTTTGCCAAAAATAAGATAACTAAATTTCTCATCTTCATAACCAAGATCCGCGGATTTAAGCTGTCTATGTATAGAGGATCTAGGCACTCGAGTAGAAAAATGACACCAATCTCCTTTAAGGAGAGGACAAGAAAGGGCATGAGGACAAGGAGCCCAGATGTGCCCTCCTAGATTTTTTAAGATCTCTCGAATTTTCATCAACTTAGCATATCCACTTGGAGTACCTGGCTCCACAATGACAAGTGCTTTATTTGTCGCTTTCCAAAGAATCTGTAAAAGAGGAGCCCAAGAAGATTCTTTTAACTCTCCAATAGAATAGGAAAGAAGCACTAGATCATGAGAATCCACCTCAAAGGTCTTTTCTATATCACAGCTTTTCCACACAGCCTTTTGAATGCACGAGGACGAAGAGCGCTTAACTAGCTCCTTTCCAAGTTCCATAAATAATCGATCTTTTTCAAGCAATGTACATTTTTCAAGATCGTTAAAAAGCTCAAGAGCTGCCCACATGCCCGTTCCAGGACCTGCACCAACATCTAAAAATGATTGAATGGGTAAATTTGGACACCTAGCTACCAGTTCTTCTAAGACTTTAGAAACAGCAGAAAATGTCCCAGGAAGTCTTGTAAATAGATAAGCCTTGCGCTCTTCTTCTGTTTGCAAAAAAAAACCGGATTCTGCCCGATATCGCGCAGAGATGCGCTCAAAAGCCTTGGCAAAATCAACCTGTTTTTTAGAAGAAAAAAACTCTTCTTGCAAACCTTCTAATATCTTTCCTAGCTGAGAATACATCATGCTACACATAATAACTCACCTTCTTTTAATCTCTCAAGAACAAAAAAAACCTTTTCTGTAGCAGAAAAACTGCGCTCACCCTATATATAAATTTTTACCTATTAGTAAAGAGACCTCTTATGAATACTCAAGAACAAAAACGTTTACACATACCCTATACACCTCCTATTCATCCTTGGAAAAAATGGGGCACTTATCTTTCCGAAAGGTCTTGGGGTAATGTCCGAGAAGATTATAGTAGCAATGGAGATGCCTGGAATTACTTTCCCCATGATGCAGCAAGATCTAGAGCGTACCGCTGGGGAGATGATGGCTTAGCAGGTTTTTGTGATCAGTATCAAACATTGATTTTCTCTTTTGCTTTCTGGAACCAAAAAGACCCTATCTTAAAAGAACGTTTATTTGGATTAAATTCTGCTGAAGGCAACCATGGAGAAGATGTCAAAGAATGTTATTTCTATTTAGATGGAACACCTACACATTCTTATATGAAATATCTCTACAAATACCCTCAAAGTGAATTCCCTTATGATCATTTAGTAGCAGAAAACAAAAAAAGAACCGCACAAGATCCAGAGTATGAACTCATCGACACTGGAGTCTTTGATCAAAGCAGGTATTTTGATATCTTCGTGGAATATGCTAAAAATGATCCTGATGACACCGTCATTCGAATTGAAATCTTTAATCGAGGAGACCTTCCCGCTTCTTTAGACGCTCTTCCTCAACTTTGGTTTCGCAATCGATGGTCTTGGACAGAAAACTCAACCCACATCCCAGAAATTACAGAAGGGCCAAGATCAGAAAATGTTTCTTCTCTTTTTGCAGATTCCAGTAATCACGCCCCTATGAAATACCTTTCCTTCGAATATCAGCTAGAACCTATGTACCTTTACGGAGATAGCCCAACTGACCTCTTATTTACAAATAACGAAACTAATAGTGAACATCTTTTCGGACCTGAAGCTCCTAATAGGACCCCTTATGTTAAAGATGCTTTCCATCGTTTCATCATTCAAGGCGAAGACTGTATCAATTTAGAAAAAAAAGGGACAAAGGCTGCCTTTCATTATCAAAATATCAAAATAGAGCCCGGAAAGTCAAAAATCCTTCGCTTACGACTTACCAATAGTCCACTAACTTCCCCCTTAGTAGATATTGACTCCATTATTGCCTTAAGAAAAAAAGAAGCCGATGAATTCTATACCGCTATACAACCCTTGAGATCTGATGAAGATAGGAAAATTCATAGACAAGCTCTTGCTGGGATGCTCTGGTCGAAACAATTTTACTTCTACGATGTCAAGTCTTGGCTAAAAGGAGATAATCCTTACGTTCCTCCTTTAGATTCTAGACATGACATCCGCAACACGCATTGGGAACATCTTTCTGCTAACAACGTGATCTCTATGCCTGATAAGTGGGAATATCCTTGGTTTGCCTCTTGGGACCTAGCTTTTCACTCTGTTGCTTTAGCTCTTGTCGATTTTGATCTTGCAAAAGAACAAATCCACCTTGTTCTTTCTCATTTATATCAACATCCTAATGGTCAGATCCCTGCTTACGAATGGGAATTTTCTAATTTAAACCCCCCTGTTCAAGCTTGGGCTCTACGCAGAATCTATTCCATAGAACAAGAAAGGAACCTAGAAGGAGACCACGACTTCCTTAAGCGATGTTTTTTAAAACTTATGAACAACTTTGGATGGTGGGTAAATAAAGTTGATAAAGAAGGAAATAACTTCTTCGAAGGGGGCTTTTTAGGACTTGATAACATTTCAGTCTTAGACAGAGATAAGCCCCTTGCCGGTGGGGGTCATCTTGAAGAATCTGACGGAACTGGATGGATGGGATTTTTCTCTCTTAACATGTTAAAAATCGCCTTAGAACTTTCTAAAAAAGATCCCGTCTTCGAAGGGTTGGCTATCTGTTTTTTTGAGTACTTTGTCTACGTAGCTATAGCTATGCAACCCAACAGGAATCGTCCCGTTTCTATGTGGGATGAAAAAGATGGTTTTTTTTATGACATTCTTTCTTATCCAACAGGAGAATATCAAGCTTTGAAAGTCAGATCTTTTGTTGGAGTGATCCCTTTTTATTCTTTAGATTTTTTAGAAGAAGAAGAAATTAACAAGCTCCCTAAATTTCACCGTCACTTCACCATGTTCTTAAAAAATAATGAAGAGATGACAAAAAACTGCGTCTCTATTGTTGAACAAAATGGGAAAAAAACATATTTATTCTCCTTAATGACACTGGACCAAATGAAGCGTTTTTTACAAAAGCTCTTCGACCCAGAGGAGTTCTTCTCCGATTATGGATTGCGTAGTTTATCTAAGTTCCATGAAAGTCATCCCCTGTTTTTTGAAGAAAAAAAAATCAGCTATGAGCCGGGAGAATCCTTAGAAAAAATTAAAGGGGGCAACTCTAACTGGAGAGGTCCCATCTGGATCCCCACAAACTTTTTAGTCCTTTGCTCTTTACTCAAACTACGTAAAGCTCTTGGAGATACCGTAGAGTTCGAAATCGGGGGAATACCCACCTCCTTAAAAACATTATCCGATACTCTACAAAATAGACTCATTGACTTATTTAGAAAAAATGATTCAGGGAAAAGACCTTCTCACGGAGATTGCCCCCTCTTCAAAGACGACCCTCACTGGAAGGATCTCATCTTATTCTATGAACATTACCACGGTGACACAGGAGCGGGACTTGGAGCCTCTCACCAAACCGGCTGGAGCGGGCTTGTAGCTAATCTTATCGCAAATTTGGAGTGATCTAAGAAAAAACAACAAGACCTACATTTTTAAAAGTGGCATATCTGTTAAAGAAGCAGGTCTCCGATGGGGCCGTTATGAGAGCCTATTTGAACTCGACAAGAAAACAAAAAACCTAACTCTTCACTAATCGTTTAATTCTGCTCAAAAGGCCTTTTCATTCTTTATCTTCTCCTCTTATTTTTTTTACAAATCCTTTATCTTTCTTCTTGTTAGAAATTGCAAACCTACTCTATAAATTGCAAATAGTTTTTGGTCTGACAGTTCATAGACAAAAGTAACAAAAATAGTTGTCGTTTTCTGCGATCAAAACCTCTTCATACTATTTGATCTAAAACACAAGGACTCTGCCATGTCAGTTGACCACTATCTTCAGTTTGTAGGCAATAAATTAATATCGGGACATGACGGCATTACTCCAGCTTCTGATGCAGCCATCTACATCCATTCACAATATCGTAATATGATTCTTAGCACCCCCTTTCCTTGCCCAGGAGCTAAAACAACATTTTCTCAAGGAACCTATCGTTTTGGGGTGTTTGATGAAATGGGAACAGAAGAAACAGCAAAAGCTCTAGCTGAATCTTTGCGTAGCTTTATTGGAACAAGAGCTTCTATGGACACAAAATTTACAGCTTTTGTTTCTTGTTATAAAGAACCCTTACCCATGAGTCATGAAGAGTTTGCCTACAATTTGTGGAAAATGCTGCAAGAGTTACACGGAGCTGATATCTCCGCCTGGGACCCCTCGTTTTCTTCAGACCCAGAATCTCCAGACTTTGCTTTTAGCTTCGGCGGACTTTCGTTTTTTATTGCAGGAATGCACTCTGGAAGCCCCCGTTTTGCTAGACGCTTTGCTTGGCCAACCCTTGTCTTCAATGCCCATGAACAATTTAAGTGGCTTCGCTCTGAAGGTATTTTTGAAAAATTTCGCGATAAAGTGCGTGGACGCGACACTGCCTTACAAGGATTTGTTAACCCTGCTTCTGCAGATAACGGTTCTTCTTCTGAAGCCATTCAATATACAGGACTTATTAAAGATACGTCTTGGAAATGTCCCTTTAAAGCTTTTATAAAAAAAGGAGAATAATTATGAGTTTTTTTGTTACTAAGTCAGCTAGAGATGCAGGTATTGTCAATCCAGTAGTTGCCATCTATACAGGCATAAATGGCCGTGCAGACAATAAAGTTTATGACGCCCACGTTGCAGCGATCATAGCACGTCTTCCAGACATCAAGCAAGAAGCCCCCAGTAAACCTGAATTTGTCGGCTATCGTACACTTTACGAAACTCTTGGATACCCGAACATCAAAACAGCAGGGGAAAGACTTGTAGATATTACCGAAAAAAAAGGATTTGGACGCTTTGGTCCTCTTGTAGATTCTTATAAT
>CANNLR010000067.1 GCA_947505635.1 Chlamydiota bacterium | reverse complement strand
CTCTCACTACATTCCCAGTTTTCAGGACAGTTCTATCCCCTATCTTGACTCCATTCCCTATAAAAACCCTGTCACCAATTACTACATGATCCCCTACTGTCACTCCATCGCTTACTCTACTTCCTACTCCAACCTCTACTTTACATCCTAGCGTCACATCCTTACCTATTGTAGCCCCATTTTCTGCCACACTCGCAGCTATAGTTTTTCTACAATTCGGACAAGTATTATGCGATTCTATCCAAGGAGCTACGCAAGCCTCATGAAAAATATGATAACCCTTACTTGTTTCTTCAGTCCCATGCACAATCACTCTAAAAATTGTAGCATCCATCACATCTCTTTTTCTACCACTTGCTGAAAGCAATGGACCTAAACAAATCGAACACTCCGTTCTATTGTCTAATTTATTAATACATCTATTCACATGCGTAAAATCAATCAAAAAAACTCTATTTATTGCTGATGAAAAAAAAGATCACAAAGTTGTCTTTTTCGTTTGTCCTCGATGGTAAGCCCCTTTTACCTTCTTATTCTGTAAAATTATAGAGCGTTTTAAAATAGAAATTCCTTTTTCTACGTGATCCGGCATGTGTTTTTCGTATATAAAATTAGAACTTTGTTTCGTTTTAATCCCATCGAGATTAAGAGGAAGATCAGAGATTAAAAGAAGAGCCCCTAAGGTGAATTTTCTCTTATAGCTTGCAACAAATAAAGTCGCACACTCCATCTCGATAGCTTGCGCTTTTGATAATTTTAAACGATTTTTAAATTCTTCATTGAACTCCCAAAAACGCATATTCGTCGTATAAGTAATTCCTATGTGATGAACTACTCCTTGATCTTCTAATACATCTGTTACAGCTTTTTGCATTAAAAAGTTTGCTAAAGCCGGCACATCTGGAGGAAAATAAAAATCAGAAGTCCCTTCTCCTCGAATACTTGCCACAGGAACCAAATACTCCCCTACCTCATATCTTCTTCTTAAGCCCCCGCACATGCCTAAAAATATACTCGCTTTAATAGGAAGAAAAGAACATAGATCTACCACTAAAGCTGCTGCTGGCGATCCAATTTTAAAATCAAGAATGCTCACCTCTTCTTTAGGACAGTGGGCTACTTTAAAGGCAGAGCCTTCTATAATAGGCACGCCTCTACTTTGAGAAAAATATTCTACATATCGAGGAAAATTTGTTAAAATAAGCTTTGGCTGAAATGATGAGACATCACAACCAGAGTATCTTTCTAAGGTTTCTTGCGCAAATCGTTCTTCATGCATTTCTACCATAACATCCCACCTTTTTTAGAAAAATTATGCCTTTATTCCATCCAACGATCAAGGGAAAACATCATTTCACCTTACTCTCATAAATAAAATTAGCAACAAGACCACTCCATCCCGTTTGATGTGAAGCCCCAATCCCCTTCCCTGTTTCCGGATTATAATACTCATAAAAGAGAATATAGTCTTTCCAAAATGGGTCTTTAGCTAAAGGAAATTCAGGACCGTAAAAAGGCCTAGCCCCCATAGCATCTGGAGTAAATAAGGAAACAATTCGTTGACTAAATGAAAGGGCCATTGTTTGTAAATTCACAGGGACCTCTCCCTCTACAGATACAGTAAAATCTTCCCCTAATCCTAAAGAAAACTTCTTTAAAGACTCCACAAGTAAAAAAGTTGGAGCCATCCATATAGGTCCTCTCCAGTTGGAGTTCCCCCCTTTTAATCTTTCTAAAGACTCGTTGGGTTCATAACTCACTTGCCTTTCTTGATAAATAAAGGGATTATTTTCATGAATTTTTGACAAGCTACGCAGCCCATATGGGGAACGAAATTCTTTGGGATCCCATACATACCTCAACACATCTCCTAAATATTCTTGCTTAACCAAAGAAAGCAAATACCCTTTTTTATTTTTTTGATCAACCGGACTCACGCAATCTTTTGTGATCGTCTGTCTATTTTGTAAAAACCAAGCAAAATTTTTTGCAAATTCAGGAAATCTAGCAAGCTCTTCCTCTTCGATAATTTCTACAGCAAAAAGAGGAATAATTCCTACGATCGACCTTACTCGAAATTGAGTAAACTCACCATTTGCTAAAGATAATGCATCATAAAAAAAATGATCTTGCTCGCTCCATAACCCAAAACCTTTTTGCCCCATATTCTTAATTGCATGAGCAATATAAACAAAATGTTGAAAGAACTTAGTAGCAAGAGCTTCATAGCTTGGAGTTGTTTTAGATAACTCTAAGGCAATACGCATGAGATTCAAGCAAAACATCGCCATCCAACCTGTCCCATCCGATTGTTGAAGAGTCGCTCCCTCCATAAACTTTTTAGATCTATCAATTAAGGTAATGTTATCTAAGCCAAGGAACCCACCTTCAAATACATTGTTTCCAGAACTATCTACTTTATTGACCCACCAAGCAAAGTTCATAAGCAATTTAAGAAAACACTTATTTAGAAAGTCAACATCTCCTTTCCCCGTCTGCTGTTTTTCCATCTCATATAATCGATAAGCAGCCCAAGCTTGTACCGGAGGGTTTAAATCAGAAAATTCCCATTCATAAGATGGAATAGCTCCATTTGGGTGTTGAAACTGATCAAATAACATAAGCCATAGTTGTTCTTTAGCAAACTGAATATCTATAAGAGCTATTGTTATACAATGAAAAGCTAAGTCCCAAGCAGCAAACCAAGGGTATTCCCATTTATCTGGCATGGACAAAACTCGCATAGAGTTGAGATGTTTCCAGTGTATATTGCGAATTTGTTGACGAGAAGGAGGCGGCTTCTTATACGTGTTATCCCCAGTCAACCATAAATTCACATCAAATAAATAAATTTGCTTATTCCATAACATCCCAGCTAAAGATTGCCTTAAAATTCGTTTCTCTTCTAGAGAAGCTCCCTTTGGATAAACACTCTCATAGAATTCATCCGCCTCTTCTCTTCTTTTAATGATCGTTCTTTCTACATCTGCCAATGGATGTTCTAAGGGTGTGTCTGAAAATCGCAAATACAAAACAATTGAATCATGCGCTGGAATTTCATAAGTATAATGCAAACAAGCCTTGGTTCCGACCTTATCAAGGTTAATCGTACTTTCTTTGTAAATAACAGCTCGATGAAAGGCATCTTTTGCATGCCTTCGAGCTGGCCCTCCATCTTCATTATCTGTAAATAGTAAAGCCCCTTCTTTAGGGCCGTATAAATAACGCTTACCTAAATGGTAATCAAAAAGAAGATTAGGCGGCGATTCTAGATTCGTATCATCTGCCATCAGGCAAGCCTCTTTATCTGAGGCATCTACAATAGAAGGCTCTTGAAGTCGAACATCTCCCCAGGCCCATTGATTACGAAACCATAAATGAGGGAAAATATGCAACGGAGCACTTTCATTCCCTCTGTTGAATGCTTCAATTCGAATGCAACAATCCCCGTGAGAAGCCTTAGCATACTCTATGAAAATGTCAAAATATTTATTTTTCGAAAAAACACCTGTATCCACAAGCTCATACTCAGGATCTTTTGTTCCTCTCTTTCTATTTTCTTCTTTAAGTTTAGCGTAAGGAAACTCTTCTTGCGGATACTTATACAAATATTTCATATAAGAATGTGTAGGAGTTCCGTCTAGATGGAAATAATATTCTTTCACATCTTCCCCATGATTCCCTTGAGAAGAAGAAAGACCAAATAAGCGCTCTTTTAATAAGGGATCTTTTCCATTCCAAAAAGCGGGAGCAAAAACAAGAGTTTGATATCGATCACACCACCCAGCAATAGCATCTTCTCCCCATCGGTATACTTTAGAATGAGCTAAGTCATAGGGAAAATAATTCCACGCATCTCCATTCCAACTATAATCTTCTCTTACAGTACCCCAAGACCTTTCAGATACATAAGGCCCCCACTGATACCAAGGAGAAACCGTTCCTTCATTTTTTTCCGATAGTCTTTTTCTTTCCCTAGCTTGCATACACCATCTCTTTTATCTTTTATCTTCAATCTACTGTTCACTTAATTTTTAAACCATACATTTTAAATTTCTTACCGAAAAGTAATTCTCTGAAGAATATAAAATTCAAAAAACCATTGCAGGCAAAGCTAAATTAACCTAAAATACCCATCACTACTTTATTATCCTTAAGGATCACACATGGCGCAAGTTAGCACAAATGAATTCAAAGCCGGGCTCAAAGTTGAAATAGAAGGGGACCCTTTTACCATTATTACCAATGAGTTTGTAAAACCTGGAAAAGGACAGCCTTTTAATCGCGTCCGAGTAAAACATCTTCTCACAGGTAGAGTTGTGGAAAAGACGTTCAAATCAGGAGAAAAATTAGATATCGCAGATGTAGAAGAACACAAAATGCGAATGCTCTATAAAGAAGGTGATGATGGAGTCTTTATGGATGACAAAACCTTTGATCAAGTAACAATCCCTTTAAAAGTGATTGGCGATAATGAACAATGGCTTATGGAAGAAGTTCTTTATGATATTATTTTCTATAAAGGACAACCTGTTGATCTTCAACCCCCCACATTCCTAGAAATGACTATCAAAGAAACAGCGCCTGGGGTTCGTGGAGATACTGCTTCTGGTCGAGTATTAAAACCTGGCATAACAGAAACCGGCGGAAAGGTTCAAATTCCTATTTTCATCGAAGAAGGAACGAAAATCAAAATAGATACTCGAACTGGAGAATATGTCAGCCGAGTCTAAGATAGCCCATCTGAAAGATCGCGCTCTTTTTCTACAAAAAGCGCGATCTTTTTTCTTTGAAAAAGGATTTCTAGAGGTCGACACCCCAATACTCAGTAAAACAGCTCCTATAGACGAACATATTGATATCATGACCGTTTCTTTAGGTGAAGGTAAACTTGGGTATTTACATTCTTCTCCTGAATATGCCATGAAAAGACTCCTTTGCATGGGATCTGGAGACATCTTTCAAATTAGCCATGTCTTTCGTCAAGGAGAAGTCGGATCCTTGCATAATCCCGAATTTACAATGGCTGAATGGTACAGGATGCACACCTCTTTTACCGCTTTTATAGAGGAAACCGTATCTTTTATTCAGCTTTTTTTAGGCCCTATTTCTTGTGTAAAAATTTCTTACAAAGAAGCCTTTCGACTTTTTGCGAATATCGATTCCTCAAAAGCCTCTGCTCAAGAACTCTTAAACTGCGCTAAAATTCACGGCATTGACCTTGCCACTAAAACAGAACTTGATAAAGACACCCTACTGCATCTTCTAATGGGATTTGTAATAGAGCCTCATTTAGGACAAAACGTCATTACCGTTTTAACAGACTACCCCGCTTCTCAAGCTGCTTTAGCTGAAACTGAAGAAAAAGAGGGAGAACTTATAGCTAAGCGCTTTGAAATTTACTATCAAGGCATTGAGCTAGCTAATGGCTACTTAGAACTCACCGATGCAAGAAAACAAAAACTCCGCCTCTTAGAATCCAATGAAAAAAGAGTGCAAGGAGGCAAGCTCCCCCTTCCTATTGATAATAATTTTTTAAATGCCTTAGAAAAAGGACTTCCCCCCTGCTGTGGCGTAGCTGTTGGCTTCGACCGCCTTCTCCTATTAAAAAATAAAGTTTCTTCCCTAAACGATATTCTGCCCTTCGGGTGGTCTGAGGTTTAGGTTCTTATATCTGAGTTCACCAAACACAAGACATATATAAAAAATTTTACAGTTCCTGTTTTATGAAAATAAGAATATAATAATAGATTAAACTAAATAAGGAATGTTCATAATGCTAGTCAATAACATAGCGAAGCAAAACATAAACTTTATAAATCAAAAATTAGATATATGCTATAACAAGATAGACTCCATCTTTAAAAATAGCTCTATGCCTTCTCAAGTAGAACTCTCTTTAAAACTTCTCTTACAAAAATTCAAAGCTATAACAACAGAAGATCTCAAGCCCCACCTCCTAACCCTCTTTGCCACAACATTTAAAGAATATGACTCCACTAAAGGCCATATCGTTGAATATAAATTCATGTCCGTGAAATAAAGAAAAAACAGTATAAGTTTTTTCAAATCTATCACACCCAAAAACCTCCCCCCACTCCAAAAACAAATCTTCTCCAAGTTATTAAAGATACAGATTGATTTTTAACAACTTGATCGGCAATATCGTAATACTGAATTTATGAAAACCTTAATACAAGGAATTAAAAAATGGCAAAAGCCCAACTTAAAGTACATACAGAAAATATATTACCGATTATAAAAAAATGGCTTTATTCTGAAAAAGACATCTTTATTCGAGAACTGGTCTCTAATGGCTGCGACGCTCTTGGGAAATGTAGAGTTTTAAGGGATCTAGGAGAAGCTAACATCCTTGATGAAGAACTTAAAATAGAAGTGCGTATCGACAAAGAAAAAAAACAGCTCATTTTTTCTGACACAGGAATCGGAATGACTGCAGAAGAAGTTGAAAAATATATTGCACAAATCGCTTTTTCTGGAGCTGAAGAATTCTTAGATAAATATAAATCTCATAATGAAAAAGATCAAATCATCGGTCATTTTGGACTTGGCTTTTATTCCTCTTATATGGTTTCTAAAAATGTAACTATTGAAACTTTATCCTATAAAGAAGGATCTGAAGCGGTCAACTGGTCTTGTGATGGAAGTACAGAATATGAAATGCTCCCAGGCACCCGAGCTACTCGTGGAACGGATATCATTTTAGAAATTGATAAAGACAATGAAGAGTTCTTAGAAGAAGACAAAGTCAAACAACTTTTACAAGCCTATTGCTCTTTCCTCCCTTTTCCCATCTATTTAAATGGCACTCATTTAAATAGCCAAGACCCTCTTTGGTTAAAGCCTGTAGCTAGCTGTACCGATGAAGAATATCTACAATTTTACCGCGCTCTTTATCCTATGGATGCCGATCCTATTTTCTGGGTTCATATCAATGTAGATTACCCCTTTAATGTGAAAGGAATCTTATATTTCCCAAAAATACATCGTAAATTTGACTGGTCCGATAGTAAAATAAAACTCTTTTGCAATCGTGTGTTCGTATCAGACAACTGCAAAGATCTTATCCCAGATTATCTAACAGCGCTAAAAGGAGCTATCGACAGCCCAGATATCCCGCTTAACGTATCAAGAAGCTACCTACAGATGGATAAAACGGTTAGACAATTAGCTACGCATATTTCAAAAAAAGTAGCTGACAAACTAGCTTCTACACATGAGTCTGATAAAGAAGCTTTTCTTAAAATTTGGCCAGATATTGAACTCATCGTCAAATTAGGAATGATGCAAGATGAGAAGTTTCAAGAAAAATCTAAAGAATTTTTACTTTGGAAAAGCACCAAAGGCGAGTGGACAACTTTAGAATCTTACCTAGAAAGAAATAAAGAACTTACAGGAAATAAAGTCTTTTATACAATGGATGACAAAATGGAATCTCCTTTTTTACATCTTTATAAAGACAAGGGTATTGAAGTGCTTTACTCCACATCTCCTGTGGACTCAACATTAATGAGCTCTCTTGAAAGATCTAAACCAGAAGTGCAATTTCAAAGAATTGACGGGGATATCGACGCATCCATTCTTGACCCAACTAAAGATAAAACGCTTTTAGATGCAGATGGGAAAACAGAAGCTACAAAGCTTTCTGAGCTCATTGCAGAGAAGCTAGGAAAAGATCTGGTTGACGTTGAAGCTAAAAGCTTAGCTTCAGACTCTTTGCCAGGTTTTATTGTCGTAAAAGAAGATATGCGAAGAATGAAAGAATATCTTTCTTTATCACAGCAAACTCTTCCTTCTTCTATGTTAGGTAAAAAGACTTTTGTTGTGAATACTAACAGCAAATTAATAACGGCCCTACCTAAAATCAATGAAAAAAATCCAGATCTAGCTAAAGATTTGATCGTCCAACTTTATGAGCTATCCCTGCTATCTCAAAAAGAGCTGGACCCTTCAGAACTATCTGCTTTCATTCAAAGATCTGGACGAGTTTTAGAAAACCTTGTGCTTAATAGCGTAGACTAGTCTCTTTTTTTGACGTCGAGACAATTTGTCTCGACGTCCCATTCATCTATCATCTTTCCCTTAAGATCAAAAGTTTGTACTTTAGAACGTCCCTTTGCAAGAGTCATCATAGAAAAGCAGTTACTCTTTTTTCTTTCTTTTAAATACCATCGACTGTCTTTTCTATTTCTTGGAGGCACAGACCAAGCTCCATCTCCCATATAAACAACCCCTGACGGATCTATTTTTTCGGACTTTATCGGATAGGTGCGTTTAAAAGCATGGTTATGATTTTCAAAAGCAGCTATTAATCCATTTTCTTCAAATAAGGGGCACCAGTGCATTCTAATAAGAGAGGAAGTTTTATCTTTATACTCATAAATTGATGGATAGGCTGCAATATGATATACGGCAAATTTATAAGGATATTCTTTTTTCGTTTCTAAAGTTTGCTTAAGCCAAGCAGTCTGCGCTCCTTCGATAGGATGCAAATGATTTGTGTCTAAAAGAAGAAAACAGCTACAGCCCACAAGATCTAATTTCCCATAGGAACCATGCTCTAAATAAGGAAATAGCTGCAAGAATAGACTCCCCCCCCCTTTTGATTTAGGAAGTATTTCATGATTTCCAACAGCAGCTACCAAGGGGATAAGTCGCCCCTCTTCCGTGCGCATAGTTCGATACCAAATACGCAGAAAATCTTTCCATCTTGTGACAGGATCTCCTCGGTTGGCATAAGCTATATCACCGCCTAAAATCACAAAATCGGGGGCCATCTTAGCTACAGTTTTATTCATCGCTTCAAAAGGTCCAGCCTTTTGATAGGCATCTCCTCCTATAGCAATCCGAAGAGGGCGATCTAAAGTCGCTGGCAATGTACTAAATCGATATAATGGAGAGTCTTTTTCTAAGCAAAATACATAATCCGTATCTGCTTCTAACTTGGTAAGTAAGGAACGTTTTAAAAAGTCCTTCCCCCATCTTTCTTCTTCATAAAGAGCTTCTTGCCATATTTCTTCATTTAGCTTG
>CANNLR010000066.1 GCA_947505635.1 Chlamydiota bacterium | reverse complement strand
AAGGACAATAATAAGAACCAGAACAAGTATTAGCTGTAATTGTAGCTCCAGCAGAAGCATCCATACAAGAAGAGTATAGAGTCCCATCTAAACAGGTCCAATATACTTGATAAGGGGTGAGAGAATCTGAATAATTTTTAAAAGAAGAATTACTTTCACCTTCTCCAACGGGATCTGAAGTGCCTATCTGATCTTCAATGTACATTTGTATGTGCGAAGGAACTTGTTTTTCTCCTATATGTACACCATTAGCTCCTATTACTTTAACGTGTAAAGTAAAGGCGCTATCATTATAAACGGAAAGAGATGAAAAAGCTGAAATACTAAGACAAAGAAAAAGAACTAAAAACTTCATGGGCTATCTCCTGGTTTATCTTCGGGTTTATTTTTTTTAGCAGAACATGATTTACTACCAACTCCATCCCTTGCTCTTACAAGAGCTCCAGTGGATACCTTATCTGAAATAGAAAACGTATCTCCTTCTTTACAAGACCAATGCACGATAAGTGGTGTTATAGATCTAGCAGGAGCTTTTTTCTTGATAGCAAAAGTATTCGTATCATTCCAGTTTTTTGTTTCTTGTGACTCTAAAAACAACTCTCCTAAGACAGATCCATCAGCTCCTTGAATGATTACTTTTAATGGATACGTACTATCATTTTCTAAGCGAAGGCTTGTCGCTTGTAAAAACGATACACAAAACAAAAAAACAATCATTTTCTTTATCATACACCCTACTAGTTTAATCTGAACTATCTAGGTAAGCCCATTTAAAGTCTAGAGTTCCTATAGAAGAAAGGACAACGCCTTTTAAAAAAGAATTTTGCAAGTAATGATTACTTAAATGATATAGGGGAATCACAGGAAGATCTTCCATTAAAATAGATTCACAATGAAGTAGCTCAGTTTTACGCTCTTTTCCTTGCACATTCCTTGCCTTATCTAACAAAGATATGTATTCCTTGCTTTCCCAACCCGTGTGGTTAACAGAGTCTTTTTTATATTTAAATACCTCTAGAAAACTTTCTGGATCTGCATAGTCTGCAACCCAAGACCCTAAAGAGATTTGATAATCCTGATTTCCTATACGGCTAAAATATACTTTAGTTTCATTGGGTTCAATAGTTACATCAATTCCTAGTGTTTGTTTCCAATCTTGTTGTACAGCTTGCGCAACTAGTAAATTTTGATGGGCTGAAGCACATAAAAGAGTAACTTTAGGAAATGTTTCTTGAGAAAGACCTGATTCATCCAATCCTTTTTGCCAAAGGATTTTTGCCATTTTTACATCCGCATCTTGGAAGTAGGTATTTATAGAATCAGGGAAAAATTGCAAAGCTACTTTTTGATCTCCTTGCATAATATGCTCGACAATTGCCTGTCGATTAATCGCTAAGGAAAAAGCTTTACGAATATTGATATTATGAAAAGGTTCTTTTTCTATATTTACACGAAAAAAACGAGTTCCTGACATCGGAGCTGAGCGAAGAGTTTTTTTTTCTTTTAATTCTTTAATGCGATCTAAGGAAAGAGTTGATATCGGAGATCCTGCCCAGTCTAATTCTTTATTTTCAAACATTTGCATCTCTGTTTCTTGTTCTACCATCGTCATATAAATAGAAGAAAGCTGGACTTTATTTGCATCAAAATATTTCTCGTTTTTTATAACTTCTATAAAATTATTATGCCTCCACTCTTTTAAGAGAAAAGGACCACTTGAAATACATTCAGAAGGAATATTATCTATTTTCTTATGGACAGGGAAAAAAACAGGAAAAGAAAGAATCTCAAAAAAATAAGGAACTGGATTTACAAGATCTATTTTTAGAGTTTTTTCATCAATGGCAGATACCCCTAGATCCGAAAAAGATTTTTTCCCTTCTTTAATTTCTTTTGCATTTTTTATACAAAAAAGCTGGTATGCATTTTCAGAAAGAAATGTAGATGAAAGAGCTGTTTGCCAAGCATAGATAAAATCTTTAGAAAGGATTCTATCTCCATTGCTCCAATAAGCTTCTTTTAAAGTGAATGTATAAGATAGTCCATCTTCGCTAATGATTACATCTTGAGCAAGAGCTAGTTCACTTTTTCCTTCTTTTCCAGATCTTGTTAACCCTTCAAAAATCATACCCATTAAATTTCTTTCTCCTGAAGAACGAGATTTTCTAGGATCTAGAGTTTTAGGATCATCTACAATATTTATCCTTACTGTTGTTTCTTTTTTAGAGTCTATTTTAGGTTTAGACTGACAAGAAAATGTGCAAGTAAGCAATACGATAAAAAAATAGGATAAGAATTGCATGAAGCCCTCAGGGTTTTCTTTTAAAAAAGACCATAACTTATTATTGATTTATTTCGCACTAAGCAATAGCATAAAACATCTATAGATTAAGGTAAAAGCATGAACTCTATATTCTACACAAATGACCCTATTGTAAATATGAGAGAGGCTCCTACAGAGCTTTCGAAGGTTGTTTCTCAAACTTTTTTTTCTGAAAAAATAACCATTCAAGATACAAATTTAGATTGGATTTTTGTTATTACCTCTGACGGCTATGCAGGGTGGATTCCTAAAAGCTCTATTGTAGAATGTCAAAAACCTTATGAAACCTCTTTGACAACTTCACGTTTAGCAACACATGTCTATCAAGTTAAAGATAATGAATATGGACCTATTAAAACTATTCCTTTTGGCTCTTTTCTTCATGTATTAGATAGTCTTGATCCAAGATGGATAAAAGTATTACTGCCTGATGGAATTGAAGCCTACATTCAAAAAGGAGATGTAGCATCTAAAAAAAAATTAAGTCATAAAAAAGACCTTATACTTTTTAGTCAAAAATTTTTAGGATTACCCTATACCTGGGGGGGACGTTCTAGTTTTGGATTTGATTGTTCTGGATTTATTCAAACGCTTTACAATCAAATAGGGGTATCTTTACAAAGAGATGCTAAACAACAAATACTAGATTCAAGGTTTAAAGATATTTCCTTAGAAAAAATTCAACCGGGAGATCTTATTTTTTGGGGGAAATCTCAAGCCACTATTTCTCATGTAGGGATGTTTTTAGGAGAAGGAAAATTTATCCATTCTGTAGCTATAGAAAATCAACCTTGGATTCGAATAAGTAACCTTTTAGACTCAGAATGGAAAGAAAAATTTTTTTTACGACCTTATCAAAAAATTCGTCAACTACTTTAGACTATGCCTAAAGTAGTCTTTTTTTGCTTTTTTCATTATTCATATATGGTTTTTATAAAAGTTTATTTTTCTGATATTCAGCATAGTTACCAGCGCCTAGGAGAGCTGTATGAGGGTTCAAGATTACTTGAATTCTAATAGTAGAAAGAAGTTTATTAAAACGTCCTTTTTGAGTAAAAGATTTTAAAAATGGACCTTCTTTTAATTCATTTAACATTTTAGGGGCAATTCCTCCTCCTATATAAATTCCTCCTAAAGCTAAAAATTTTAAAGCCATATTTCCTGCTTCTGATCCATAAATGGAAATAAATATTTCTATAGCTTTTTTACAAACTGGACATTTCCCTGTGGATCCATATTCATAGATACATTGAGCTGGATCTGTTATGGTGAATTTTTCAAGGAGTTCAGGCAATTCTTTTTCTTTTTTTTCTTCAATAAAAAATAGATAGATATTAAGAAGTCCCGCGCCACAAAGTAATCTTTCATAAGATACATGTTTATGTTTATGTTGTAAAAATCTCAATATTTCTATTTCTTCTTCATTAGTAGGGGCAAAATTACAATGTCCTCCTTCAGAGGCAAAAGGAATATGGTTTTTTCCATCATAATAAAGACCTGCTTCCCCAAGTCCTGTTCCTGCAGAAATTAAAGCTCTATTTCCTTTTTGATTTTTATTACCTTCTGCTAATACATATAATTCATTTTCTTTAAGACAAGGAATTCCCCAGGCATTCGCTTCTAAGTCATTGATGAGAAAAACAGAGGAAATATTTAATAATGTTTCAATTTTTTTTCCATCAATAATCCAAGGTAAATTAGTTGTATAACAGATATTATTTTCTATAGGTCCAGCTATACCAAAACAAGCCTGTGTAGGTGAAATAGAAGAAGAAGAAATAAACTTTTGAATAATTTCTTCTAAACTTTTGTAATCTTTAGAAGGAAATTTTTCTTGTTTTATTATTTTTCTTGTTTTTACATTTTCAAATAAAGCTAATTCTGTTTTTGTGCCACCAATATCACCTGCTAAAATCATAATTTTTCCTTTTTGCTTTTTTGGATTAGAACAAATTTTTTAATTTTATAAAACTATAAAAAATAAGAATGAGGGAGTGGAGGAAAATTTTTTATTAAAAATACGACCTAAAACAATTTTATAAATATCCTTTTTTTAGTACGACAACTTGCGATATTCTACTTGACGAGAAGAAGAGGGAACGACAATCTATAAGAAAAACCAAACGCAAGGAGAGCGTAATGTCACAAGATCTAGCCAAAAGAAAAGCTTTAGAATTAGCTGTTGCCCAAATCGAAAAACAATTTGGAACAGGTTCTATTATTACATTAGGAAAACACTCAGCAGATAAAGAATATGATGTTATTAAAACAGGAGCTATTTCCTTAGATGCTGCTCTTGGAATTGGTGGAGTGCCAAGAGGAAGAATTGTTGAAATCTATGGTCCAGAGTCTTCGGGTAAATCAACATTAGCAACACACATTGTGGCTAATGCACAAAAAAATGGAGGCTTAGCTGCTTATATTGACGTTGAGCATGCATTTGATCCTAGTTATGCTTCTAAAATTGGAGTTAATTTAGATGAATTGATGATGTCTCAACCAGATTGTGGAGAAGATGCTCTAAATATTGCAGAGATGTTAGCTAGATCTAATGCTGTTGATGTCATCATTATCGATTCAGTCGCAGCTTTACTTCCTAAAGCAGAACTTGAAGGGGAAATTGGAGATTCTTTTATGGGACTACAAGCTAGAATGATGTCTCAAGCTTTAAGAAAGCTCACTTCTACTTTATCTAAAAGTAATACCTGTGCCGTCTTTATTAACCAAATAAGAGAAAAAATTGGAGTTATATTTGGAAATCCTGAAACAACAACAGGGGGAAAAGCTCTAAAATTTTACGCTTCAGTGCGAATGGATATTCGAAGAATAGGTGGTATTAAAGGATCTGATAATCAAGAAATCGGTAATCGAGTAAAAGTGAAAGTTGTTAAAAACAAAGTAGCTCCTCCTTTTCAAGTTGCCGAATTTGATATTTTATTTAATGAGGGAATTTCAAGAATCGGTTCCATTATTGATATGGGTGTTGATATGCAAATTATTGATAAAAAAGGAACATGGTTCAGCTATAACAATCATCGCCTAGGCCAAGGAAGAGAAGCTGCTCGAGAAGAACTTAAGAAAAACAACGCTATGACAGATGAAATTGAAAAACTCATCTTACAGCGTCATGTAGAAAAAGGAAATCCCGCTGTTTCTAAAAAATCAGAAGATCTAGCTGGAATTGTAGATCAATTAACAGAATAACCCATTGATTGAGCGGCTTGCAGACGGAGCTGGTCGCTCAATCTTTTAAAAGAAGGAGTGTAGAGGGAAAGATTTTTTAAATTTACTTCAAAAGCTTCCATCTCTTCTAAAAAAAGAGAAAAGGCTTGTTCTTTTCCCATTTTTTTCACAATACTAATCTCTTTTTGTTTTTCCTCATCTTGAATGATATCACCTAAATCGTCAGCAATTTGAAAAGCCATCCCTAAATGATAGGCTGTTTTTTTTACTTTCTCTAAAAGTTCAATCTCTCCTCCTCCAAAAAGCCATCCTAGTACAAATGACACTTCAAATAAAGTGACAGTTTTTTTATAGATAACATCTTTTATAACTTCTAAGGTAAGTACTGGAGGATAAATATCTAAAAATTGTCCACCTGTTGCTCCTAAAATCCCCGAACAACGAGCTGCAGACTCTAAGGCTAAACTACAAAGTTGATCTGCTTTTTTAGCAAATCGAGAGTTAAGTATTAATCGAGAATTTTTATAAATGGCTTCAAAAGCAGAGGTAATTAAAGTATAACTTGCTAAAAGAGCTATTGTTTCTCCATATACTTTATGTAAAGAAGGTTTATCTCTTCTTTTATCATCATTATCCATACAAGGAAGATCATCAGCAATTAAAGAAGCTGTATGAAAAAATTCTACAGAAAGAGCTGCTTCTGTCACATCTAAATCATTTCCTAACGCATCAGCTACCATCAATACAATTAAAGGTCGAAATCTTTTTCCTCCATTTGTAAGAGCATATTCACAAGCATCTCGTAATTTCGTTTTTTCTCCAAAATTTTCAATACAATGAATTATTTTTTTTTCTACAATATGTTTACATTGAATAAAATGCATCTTTCCAAGATCTTCTGTCATTTTTAATTATCCTCTTCAATACTATACATACATTTTGATATAATTTTTGCTTTAGAAGGAATAGATTTAGATAGAACGATCCCTGCGGGGCATAAAACGTTTTTCCCTATCAAGGTCCCTGGATTAATTACACAATTACATCCTATTTTTGATCCATCTCCTAAAATAACTCCAAATTTCCTAAGACCAGAATTTTCTTTTTTTTCTTTTACATGTAGAATAATTTCTTTTTCATCTAATCGAAAATTAGCACATATAACCCCTGCTCCTAAATTTGTATCGAATCCTAAAATAGAATCTCCAACATAGTTAAAATGAGCTGCATGAGCTCTAGGTAATAAAATACTGTTTTTAATTTCTGAGTTATGTCCTACAACAACTCCATCTCCTAAAATAACATTTTCTCTAATGTAAGCCCCATGACAAATTTTACAATTTTTGCCAATAAGAACAGGTCCTTTAATATAAACACCAGGCTCTATAATAGTTCCTTCTCCTATCGAAATGAGATGAGGATTTTCTAAATAAATATTTTCAGGCAAGGGAATCTCAATTTTTCCTAACTTTTGTTTTTGTAGATAAGAAGGAATTTTTTTTAACACATCGGCAATGAATATTTCTTCAAATAGTGATGAAAAGGGAATAGATTCAAAATTAAAATAATAACCTGGATGCAACATGTTTGGAAGGATTCCTTTGTTTTTAAGCTAGAATAGCTTTTTAAAGATCGAAAGACAAGCTCTTTATTTCCTATTAAATACACTATATATATGTTAACTTCTTCTTCTTATTACGCTGTGGGAATGTTTATAAGTCCCTGTTTTTTATAGATAAAATACCCTGTTCACACTTTGTTTAAGTAGTGTGTGTAAGGTGAAGATAAGTGGTTTATGGAGGTTATGTTGACAAGTAATAAAATGGTTATAAACAGGTTACGAACAGAGTTTCCCACAAAAGATATTAGCTGTTCTCTTTTTCCTTTGTGTTCTGGTTGTAAATTGCAAAAAAATGTAAGGTTTCCACCTATTTGGAAAGAAGTTGTAAACTTTTTTACTGCAAAAAATATTACAGCAGAACTTATTTCTAAAGAAATTACAGAATATCGTTCTAAGGTTAAATTGGCTGTTAGGGGATCTTTTCTTTTGCCGCAGATAGGCCTTTTTAGAGAAGGTACTCATGAAATAGTTGATATGCCTTTTTGTCCTTTACATTATCCTGTTATAGATGAAGCTTGCGCCTTGATTAGGAAAAAAATAACAGAGCATAAAATTGAACCTTATGCGGAAAATACTAGAAAAGGTCGCTTAAAATATATTCAAATGCTTGTTAATCGAAAAACAAATAAAATACAAGTTTCTTTTATTTTTAATGACAATTTACTAAATAAAAATGAAATAAAGTTTCTAGAAGATTTATACTTAAATAGTATCTTTTTTCATTCAGTATGGGTAAACCTTTTTCCAGGTTCTTCTAATACTATTTTAGGTGATAATTGGAAATTATTTCATGGAGAAGAATATTTTGAGCAAGAACTTTTAGGAATGTCATTTTATTTTCATCCTTCTTGTTTTTCTCAAGCCCATCTTTCTGTTTTTGAAGATATGTTAGAATATTTAGATTTTTTAGTTCCGATAAACGCCAGTGTTCTGGAACTTTATGCTGGAGTTGGGTGTATTGGGCTTTATATGGCCCAAAAATCGTCTAAGGTTGTTTTTGTTGAATCTTCACCCTGTGCAGAAAAATGCTTCAAAAAAACAACCTCTAAACTCTTAAGTGAAATTTCCCAAAAGTGTACTTTTTTTTCTTCTTCTGTTGAAGATATGATTTTTCCTACTGAAAAAATCGATGTTCTTATTGTAGACCCTCCTAGAAAGGGACTTTCTAAGAAGTGTAAGGAAAAAATTTCATCATTACAACCTACACAACTTATTTATGTAAGTTGTGGTCCTAATTCTTTTATACGGGATTGTAATGAGTTGTTAGAAAATGGGTGGGTATTAAATAAGGCCAGGGGTTTTTTACTTTTCCCTGGCACAGATCATGCTGAAATTATATCTTCATTTATAAGATCATTATAAGAAAAATCTACCATAGGAATTTCTGTTATTTCTGTGGTAGAATTTATATTTACAGGTTTATGTTTTCTTAAAAAATCTATAACTTTTTCAATTTCTTTTTTGCAAACTACTTTTTGTATATCACTATGTCCACACCCTTTGAGGACGTGACATTTTTCATTTTGTTGAATATTAGGTAAACAAGAAGTGAAATTAGGAATTGCTAAATCATTAACTGTTGCATAAAAAGTATATTCTCTTGAGCCAATAGTTACTTCTTTACGCATCTCATTAATTAATTCTTTTGATTTTTTAGAATCTGTTTTTAGATCTCGTAAAATATGAGGAGAAAAAAAGAAATCTGTAGTTCCTATAGGAGTATATAAATTTATAAGTTTTGATCCAAAAAAGGCTCCAGCTATTCCTGTTATACGCATATCTACTTCTTTATTTCGTAGATGAGTTTCTATATAAGCGATAATTCGGCCTCCATTAGAATGGCCTATAAGTTGCACAGGCTTTCCAGGGTTTGTTTCTATGTATTTTTCTATCATTTCTAAAATAGGTTTTGCTGCTTTTTCTAAAGAACAATTTCCCTGTT
>CANNLR010000065.1 GCA_947505635.1 Chlamydiota bacterium | reverse complement strand
CATACACAAAAAAGAGCCACTCTGCTACCTTTTAACAACTTAAAAAATTAACAATAGGTTTTTCTCATGTTTTCATGTTTCCCTAATCGAAATCTAGTACAGATAAGTGGCAACGGGATCTGCCTTGCTGATAGATCCTCTCACTATACAACACTTACCATGTGGAGTTCCGAGGATGAAGCTTGGATAAACAAAACCCAAGACAAAAACATAAATAAATTAGTCATACAAGGAATAGCCTTTAACACTTTTGAAGTAAGTAAAATATCTGTGATAGCTAATCAGACTCCCATCCCTAAACCTCTTGCCATTTCTATCATAAATGAAGTAACAGCAAGGAATGCAGAAGCAATAGCAAAACTTGTTACCACAAATGGATTAGGCTTTGTAATCGCCTATCAAGACTAGCTTATTGATTGTTTCTCCTGCGCTTCAGCAAATCTTACCTTAGAAGCTTCCTTGCCCTGTTTAGACAACTATTGCAAGATATCCTAAGGCCTATTTTACCTTTCCTCAAAAGGTCTGGCATCAAAAAACAACTCATAACGAATGATTAAGCTATCTTGAAAGGTGAATAGCACGGCTGCCCGGGCAATCCCAATCGGAGCTGGAAAATCCATATCATAGGCTAACATAACCTGTTCCCCAGCACCAAACTGAGCACGAATTGTGAGTTTATTGAAAGCAGTAAGAAGATGCTTTACTGAACCCAGCACTGCATCCTTTCCTTTTAAATCTGCTAGTGGCCCTATAAGACGAACTTCTGAGTGAAGATATTTCTCCATAGCAGCAAGATCTTTGTTATTCATCGCCTGATAATAAGCTACGGCGCTTGCTATATTTTTCTCTGACATATGTATCCTTTAAAAGAGCATTTTCATAACAGCTTTAAATACTTTTCCTTCAGTATTGGCAAGCTCATTGATCATATCAAAATGGTTAGCAGCAGGCACTTCAACCAAGGAGGCATTGCAGCCTGCTTTTCGTAATTCCTGAGCGTAATTGCTGGCCTCAATGTGATATAGTATTAATGGCTCTTTCTCCCCATATGCAATAATTGCTGGAATTGAATGTTGTGGAAGATGATATAAGGGACTGTCTCGCCTAGATTCTTCCAGTGTCATTTGTAGTGCTTTTTGCGAGTCTGCTTGGGGTGCGTGAACTAGTGTGCATAAGTCATAAATGCCAGACATAGCAATCAATCCTTTGATGACATCCTCTGGAAGATCAAAATCTTTGTGCCAGCTTGGCATAAGAGCAGTGCTTGCAAGGTGGGCACCAGCAGACATCCCATAAATGTACAGACGATCTGGGTCTCCCTCGTATTGATCAATATTTTTATATACCCATGCAATGGCATCACGAACATGAGCTATGATATCCTTCATTCGATATTGAGGCCCAAGTCCATAGTCAATTGAGACGGAGAGGATTCCCTTTGACATCAGACTTTTTGAGGGAATAGCCCATGGGTTTTTGCTCCCCATGGTCCAACCGCCACCATGAATACTAAGGATTACAGGCATCTTTTTAATATTTTTTGGTGCGTAGATATCTAATTTTTGAATACTTTCAGAGCCATAAGCTATATCATTAATTGGATTCAATATGGTTTTTACAGTTTGAGCCCGCTCTCGATTTTCCTTCAATAAGGCATCAAAATTGGGAATAGCTTTGTAATCATCATAAGCCTCTGTTAACTGATTTATCGTCATCCCTTTATAGACAATTAGATTTTCTAGCGGCACGGGTTTAGCTATATCTTTCTCTGACATATCCACCTTTTTTTTGACAATGGTTTGACTTTTTAAATTGATTATAGTAAGCTATATTCAATATGTCAACATCAAAGAAACGATCCTACAATTCTGAGTCCAGACAAGCACAGTCGCATGAGACTAAAAATCGCATTCTAGCCTCCGCAAAAATGCTATTTGAGTCCAAAGGATTCGAGAAAGTGACCATAGAAGAGATAGCCCGGGAAGCACAAGTGTCTGCCGCTTCCATCTATTCCATCTTTCAATCGAAGCGTGGAGTTTTACTCGGCTTGATGGATGAAGCTTTGCCGCCTGAGCAACATGCAGCTCTTGTTGAGCAGGGAAAGAAAGAAAAATGCCCTCATAAACGTCTTGAAATTACCGCCACCATCTCAAGACAGCTTTATGACGCTGAGAAAGCTCAATTAATTTTTCTACAAGGAGCGTCTATTTTAGATCCGGTCTTTAAGGGGTTAGAGATTGAAAGGGAGAGGCGACGATATCAGCGGCAAAAAGAAACAGTAGAAACAATGGCAAACGAAAAGGCTTTTACGGACAATCTGAGCATTTCTAAGGTTAGAGATATTCTCTGGGCATTTACTGGGAGGGATTTTTATCGGATGCTTGTCGTTGAGCGAGGCTGGTCATCGGATGAATATGAGAAGTGGTTAGCCCAATTGCTAATTCAAGTCCTCTTATTTAAATCGCCACCTTCGCTTGATGATTTGCAAAGAAACAACTAAAACCCTTAGTTGTTTTAAATAAAATGTTCAAGTAGAAAGCGACTGAAAACCCCATTTTTTTCGCAGTTCAGGAAATTAACTATCGTTAATAGGAAGCTTTTCCAATCAGCCCCTTTGCAATAAAAATTTATTTCAACGAATTCAAGGCAAAAACCATAAAATTACTTGCTTTTTTGCGGAAAATATGCAAAAATAAGGCTATCTAAAGAAATACAAAGGAAATTAGACCTTGTTATTGCAATTTTCAGTCAAAAATTTTCGATCTTTTCAGGAGAAAGAAACTCTGGATCTGTCCGCAAGCAAGGGGTCAGAGCTTCTTGAATCAAACACCTTTGAATTCACTCAAAATCAACAGCTGGCGCGTTCGGCCGTGATTTATGGACCGAATGCTGGGGGTAAAAGCAACTTCATCAAAGCAATCCATTTCTTACAGCAATTTGTTCTTTTGTCCTCTACCACTTTTCAAGAAGGGCAAAAAATCCCCCTTCAACCATTTCGACTTACTGCAACATCGACAAAAGAACCTAGCGAATTTTTTATTGATTTTGTCTGTGATCAAATACGCTTCACTTACCACCTAGCTCTTACAGAAGAGCGAGTTATTACAGAAGAGCTTTACGCATACCCTAAAAAGCATCGCCAAACTTGGTTTACAAGAAATTGGGATTCGTCTTCTGACACGTATAACTGGTATCAAGGACCCGGTTTCAAGGGAGAACACAAAGCCTGGGAGCAAATGACAAGAACCAATGCTCTTTATCTATCAACAGCAGTACAATTTAATAGTGAACACCTAAAGCCCATCTTCCTTTGGTTTAGAGATCAATTAGTCATTTTATTAAAGGCTATCCCAATACAAGAAACTCATTTTAATCCTGATCTAACTGTTCAATTTTTAAAAGAACCTAGCACTAAACTTTGGATTCATAAATTCATGGAATGCGCAGATATCGGGATTGAAAACTTTCAATTAATAGAAGAAGAAAGTCCTCCTGCAAATAAAACAACGGTAAGAACACAGCATAAAATGCTCGATTCTGACCAAAAAATCTTTTTCGATCTCTTACTGGATGAGTCTGACGGAACTCAAAGATTATTTGTACAGGCAGGAGGATGGTTAAAAGCTCTTCGTGATGGATTAGTGCTTTTTGTCGACGAGCTCGATTTACACCTTCATCCAAATATCGTCAGATATTTGATAGACCTTTTCCATAATCCAAAAACTAATCCGAAGAATGCTCAACTTGTTTTCACTACTCACGATACTTCATTATTAGACAGTGAGTTGTTTAGAAGAGACCAAGTTTGGTTTATTCAAAAAGACGAATCCCAAAGTTCTCGCCTTTATTCCCTTTTAGACTTTAAACCACGCAAAGGAGAGGCTATTGGCAAGGGATATCTGCAGGGCCGGTATGGGGCTCTCCCCTTTATAGGAAAATTTCGTTTCTCATGAAAAACAAAACCTCAATTCGCTCTTATCGTAAGCCAGACAATCTCTACTCCCCTATCGATTTAGTAATATGTGAGGGGGAAACAGAGGTAGACTATCTTTGTGAATTTGCAAGAAGTTTAAGGGTGCACGCTCACATATGCAAGGGAGACGGAACCGACCCAAAAAGCATTATGAATACAGCTAAAAGAAAATCCAAAGAAGATGGCATAAAATACGATCAAATATTTTGTGTATTTGATCGTGATAATCAACCATCAGCCTTTGCAGAGACCATTGAGTTATGTAAATCCAGAAAATTTGTTCCGATTGTTTCTAATCCTTGTTTTGAAATATGGCCATTTCTCCATTTCCAACTTCGAGAATCGGGTTTTGGAGATCCCCAACAAGTTCTAAAATCCTTAAAGAAATTACCAGGATTTGAAGATTACGATAAAGATGGTGCGCAAATCTTTAAATCAACGGTTCATCTAGTTGACACTGCCTGCAAGCATGCTTCGTTGCTGGCTGCACAACAATTCGACGATCCTAAAAAAGACCCCTTTACCAATGTTCACCTGCTCATTAAAAGACTCTTAATTCTAAAGGAAACGCAAAATTATTTTAATAATTAAAAACCTTTTCACTAAATAAAGGCTGCGCTCAAAAAAACTTCAGAAAAAAAGATCTAATCGGATGAGAGACGTTGAACGGGATTTATGAAATATTGTCTAATTGGCATCCCCTCTTGAACAATCTGAGAGGGTTTTACAGGACAGTTTCTCTGCAAATTAAATAAAACGGCTTGGCTCGATATTCCAAGCAAAACTACGTTTTCAGGAAGATAGCTAGCGATCCTCCACGCTTAATCCCACTCTCTCTTTTATCAAAAAAAAAAAACAGACAAAGTCTCTTTTACGAAACTTTGTCCAGTGAAATGCACCGAACAGGACTCGAACCTGTAACCACCCGGTTCGAAGCCGGGTACTCTATCCATTGAGCTATCGATGCATACGGATAAGAAGGAATTTTGTTTCAGTATGATATAGACCTACCTGAAAAAAAACAATTTCTTTTTCTTACTTGCTCATTTTTCAAAAAGTAAAGTTTTTTATTTGCCAATAAACATTAAAAATATTATTTATAAAAATATAAAGGTGATCAAAAAAATACAACCAAAGGAAGAAATATGAAGATACTAGATATAGTTGCTGCCGTTTTATTAATTATCGGTGGATTAGCATGGGGAATTTTCGGACTATTTGAATTCAATTTCGTTGAATTCTTATTTAAATCCAGTGAAGAATTCCATGTTCATCACCACCCTTCCATCGTAGCACGAATCATCTACATCCTAGTTGGTGCTAGTGCCGTATACCAAATCATCCAAAGAAAAGGGATCCAACATCGTTGGAGACAAGATTAGTTTTCTATAGCGCTTTTATTCCTAAAAGCGCTATTTTCTTATTTTTTTTTACCAGGTATTCACATGCGCTTTTTCTCTTTGATCTTTTGTTTTTCTGCGATTGCTTATAATGGATGGTGCGAGGAAAAAACTTCTGCTGAAAATCAAACCCCTTCACCCTGCTCCTCTCAAGAAGAATTTTGCGAAACAACACATGAAATTCTCATCAATAAACAACCCCTTTCTTATCGCGCAGTCGTAGGCTCGATCCTTCTTAAAGATGCAAAATGCCAACCTACTGCCAACATGTTTTTCACAAGCTACACAAAAGCTGCAGATACCCCTCCTAAAGAACGCCCCATTACTTTCTGTTTTAATGGAGGTCCAGGATCTGCTTCTGTATGGCTTCATCTAGGCTTAGCTGGACCTAAAAGAGTTTATCTAGATAAAGATGGCAAAGTCCCATCTCCCCCTTACGGTTTAATCGACAATGAATTTTCCCTACTTGACCTAACAGATCTCGTATTTATTGACCCTGTTTCCACAGGCTTTAGCCAAGCAATTCCTGCTGATACGGCAAAAAAATTCTACACAACTAAAGAAGATATAGCCTCTATTAGCCAATTCATCCGCACCTATCTCACAAAATTTAATCGTTGGGGTTCTGCCAAATTCATTATGGGAGAAAGCTATGGAACCATGAGAGCGGCTGGACTTGCTGATTATTTACATGAAGAAGAATTTATCGATATTAATGGCCTTATCCTCATCTCTTCTGTTTTAGATTATCAGTCTTTATCCACAAATGCAGGCAACGACCTTCCCTATCTTCTTTACTTACCTAGCTACACAGCAGCTGCATGGACTCATAATAAATTACAACCTGAGCTGCAAAAAGATTTCTCAAAAGCGCTAGAAGCGTCTAAAGACTTCGTTTTTAAAGACTATGCTTCTGCACTATTTAAAGGGGACTTACTCCCTGCAGAAGAAAAAAAACGGATTGTTACAAAGCTTTCAGAGCTCACAGGATTAAGTGCAGATTATATCTTAAAAAATGATCTTCGTATGCCCGTCCCTCGATTTGCGAAGGAACTCTTAACAGATAAAAATCAAGTTATCGGACGTTTTGATAGTCAAATAACAGGACTGGCGCTAGACAAAGCAAATGACTCTTTCACTTACGATCCTAGCATGGATGCAATAGCTGGCGCTTTTACAACCTGTTTGAATGTATATTTACGCAATGACTTAGGATGGACGAACGACACCCCCTACAAAATCCTTTGCGATGCCATTTGCTATTGGAATTTTGACGCCCCTAATAAATACTTAAATGTCACAGAAAACCTATGTAGCGTTATGACTAAAAACCCCTATCTTCAAGTTTTTGTCGCAAGTGGGTATTTTGATCTTGCAACCCCATTTTTTGGAACAGAATACACATTTAACCATCTAGGCCTAGACCCTTCTTTACAGAGCCATGTAACCATACAAAACTACAAGGGCGGGCATATGATGTATTTAGAGCTAGAGACTCTAAAACAACTAAAACAAGACTTAACTTCTTTTTACAAAAAAACGCTCCCCAACCCCCCTTCCCCCTAAAAAAGGTTTGAATCCTAAGACCCATGGACTATATAACCACCCCCGCTATCATCTTGAGGTCTATTCCTTTTAAAGATCATCAAAAGATCGTAACAGCTTTTTCTAAAGACCTTGGAATGATCAGCATGATCATCAAAGGTCTTTCTTCTAAAAAGCTTTTTAAAAGGCCCTTTTGCGAATCCTTTTGTGAGGTAGAGCTTGTCTTAACCAAAAGGCAAGGAGACCTTTTTACCTTTCACGAAGGCTCTATTACAAACCTACACCTTCCTCTTAGAGATCATCTACATTGCCTTTACACGGCCTCTTCTATGGTCAAAGCCATTCTAGAGTCCCAACTTCCAGAAAAACCAGCACCTTTGCTCTACGCTCTTTTTTCTACTTGCCTCCATCAAATCCCAACTTTTCTTTGTCAGAACACTCTTTTAGCCTGTTTTTATGTAAAAATCCTCAAACATGAAGGGATCTTTTCTCTCTCTTCAGAAGAAAGAATAGAAAATTCTCTATCTGAGGAAGAAAAAAAAGACTTAACAAGAATAAGCGATGTACTGAATTTTTCTAGCTTAAAAAAAATCAACACCAGTTTAGAAGTACTGAACAAATTAGAACAATTTTTTTTGATGAAAATAAGATAAATAAGAAGAAATGCGAAAGGGGGGACTCGAACCCCCACAAAGAAACCCTCACTACCACCTCAAAGTAGCGCGTCTACCAATTCCGCCACTCTCGCAATATGACTTTTAAAACAGACAAGATGATATTTTTTTACTGGAATCTGAGCAAGAGAAAAATCATAAAAACGCAAAAAAATAAAAACATTGCCTTCTTCCCTTGAATTCAGTAGAATGGGTTTTACGTTAAACCGAAATAACAAAAATAAAAACTATGCGTTGTACAAATTATTGCACAGCTTCCTCTTATAAAATTCCTTCGCTTTTTGAGTTCCTTCAAACTAAAGGACCCACTCAACTTTTTAAAGATGTTATCCATTTTGAAGTAAAAGAAAATAATACTGCCAAGGGAGATGTATTTTACTTTTCCTATGGGGTTCTGGTCTCTTGGGGACTTAACGACATGGAAGAAGCCCTTTTCCTCTCTTATGCAAAGCCATTTGAAAAACACCCTTCTCACAAGACCGAACGAGACGACTTTTCTTATATTTATGGAGATACTTCAAAAATAGTAGAAGACGAGATCACTTTACAAGACACTCATGTGCTCACTAAGCTCGCTATTTCCCATGGACTTGCTCAGTCTGTAAAGTTAACAATCTTCGAAGCGTTGATTCAAGAAACGATTACACAAACAAAGTACCTTCCTAAAGAACTTGCTGGCAGTGGAAAAATATCTTTATCTCGAAAAGAAATGTCAAAAAAAATGGGTGAGATTTTCATCAACCGTAATTTCATCAATCTCCATGCCGACATTCTCGATATTCCTGAATTCTTCTGGAACTATCCAGAACTTGAGCATTTTTATAAGATGTCAGCTCATTACGTAGATATCAGCAAACGGGTCGACACCCTCAATAAGCGTCTATCTGTTGTCCATGAACTATTTGAAATCTTGAGCAGCCAACTTAACCACCAACACTCCTCTCGATTAGAATGGACCATTATCATTTTGATCGTAATTGAAGTTTGTCTAGCGATTGTCTCTCACTTTAAACAATGAAAATAGTCTTCAGACTGCTCATTAAAGGCTACCAACTTACGCTAAGCCCATTTTTGGGCAACTGCTGCCGCTTTTACCCCTCTTGTTCTGACTATGCCCTTCAGACTCTAGAAAAACACAACCTACTCAAAGGCCTTTTTTTAATTTGTAAAAGGCTCTGCAAATGCCACCCTTGGAATAAAGGGGGCATTGACCTTCCTTAAGTTGCTATTTAAGCAAATTTGAGCCCAACAGTTGAGGAAGCGATGCCAAAGATTGCGCTACAGGAATTGCTCCGATAGAATCAAAATAAAAAAGCTCTTCCTGCTAAAAGATTCACTTAAAGGGGTTTCATTAAAAGTACATACTTAGAGAAAATCACCCTAAGTAATTTTCGGTAAGGGGAAACTACCCCCACCATCTGTGGTTAGGATGGGCAATGGAATCCGCTGTTGTTCTTGAGCCATCTTCTTTGCGTCTTGAGTTAGTTGAATTTTATGAAAGAGTGTGTCTTACTAAAGTAGCCGCACCCAATTGAAGTAGCCATTGCCAAAGGTCTCTCATGGTTATGAGCAGTTGCGAATCTTTTCACTTTTAGACT
>CANNLR010000064.1 GCA_947505635.1 Chlamydiota bacterium | reverse complement strand
CATTCAGTTTCACGCGGCTCCTTCTGTAGTTACTGTGAACCAAACTCCAGCTACGATTAATATTGTACAAGAGATCTCTATCAATAATGGAGCGGCTCCAATTGATACAAATAAAGGAATTGCTTTTGAGCAGTCTTATACAAGAGCTCAATATGGAATTAACATTATTGTAACTCCAACTATCCATGCTCCTGAAATTTGTGAAGATCTTTCTAAAACAGAGAAAGGAGCCGTAACTCTACAAACAAATATTTCTTTTGACACGCCAAGGCAGAGTCTAGATTCTAGACCCCTAGTAGATAGACGTCATATCGAAAATGAGGTAAGGGTTGTTGATGGAGAGACGGTGATCATTGGAGGTTTAAGAAGAAAAACCTTAGAAGATAGTCAGGAAAAAATCCCTTTTTTAGGAGAAATTCCTGGACTTGGTAAACTTTTTGGTTCGACAAGGCTTTTGGATAGCAATACGGAGATGTTTTTCTTTATCACTCCTCATATCATCCCAGATCCTCAAGAGGCTATGGAGAAGATGAGAATGGAAGAGCTAAAAAAAAGACCTGGAGACCTGCCGGAATTTTTACAGAGAGTAGTAGATTCTCAAGACAAGGAAAGTAGGAAGTTTTTTGAAAGAAGTTTACGATTATTTTTTACAAATTCGTGAGTTAAGATGAGCTTGTCTATAGACCCTATTTTACAGCAGTGGAGTGATCGATTTGGAATACCTATTATATTCGAGATAACGCAATCGGCCTTTGTACAATCTAAGAATTGTCTAATGCCTTATTCTTTTGTTAAGAAAAGAGGGGTTCTCCCCTTAGAAGAAAAAGAAGGTAAGATTGTTGTAGCTATTTCAAATCCTCTTGATTTAGAGGCCCTTGAAGAAATTCGACAAGCTCTAGGAAAAGACACAATTGAAGGATTAGCTTTAGCAAGTGAAATTGAAGAGGCTATTGAGCTTTGTTATCATTCAGAATCCGATGCCTCGAATTTGATGGCTAGTCTGCAACAAGATAAAGAGAGCTTTCAAATAGAGGAAACGGAAGGGTACGATCTTTTAGATCGTACAGCAGATTCTCCTGTTATAAAGATTTTAAATGCTATTCTTTTAGAGGCTATTCAACAGGGAGTTTCAGATATCCATTTTGATCCTTTAGAGCAAGGGTTGGGCGTTCGGTATAGGATTGATGGTGTTCTTCAAATGAGACACTCCCCTCCAAAAGAATATCAATCTCAGCTAATCACTCGTATCAAGGTGTTGTCTAGATTGGACATTGCAGAGCAGCGATTACCTCAAGACGGGAGGATTAAGTTACAAGTAGGGGGGAGGCATATTGATTTTCGTGTCAGTACCGTACCTTGCGTGTATGGAGAAAGGATTGTGCTTAGAATTTTAGATAAAGCAAATGTCGTTTTAGGCCTTGCTAAGATTGGAATGAGATCAGAAGTTTTAAAAAACTTTAAAAAACTCATCAATCTTCCTGAAGGGATTGTTCTTGTAACAGGGCCAACAGGGAGCGGGAAGACAACTACTTTATATAGCGCGCTATCTGAGCTTAATTCTGCAGAAGTAAATATTATGACGATAGAAGATCCTGTAGAATATAAGTTACAAGGTATGGCTCAAATAGGGGTAAATCATAAAATAAATTTAAGTTTTGCTGCTGGATTAAGACATATTTTGCGACAAGACCCTGACATTATTATGATTGGAGAAATTCGAGATAAAGAAACGGCAGAAATTGCTATTCAATCATCGTTAACAGGGCATTTGGTATTGAGTACATTACACACAAATGATGCCCCCTCTGCGTTGACTCGTTTAATAGATATGGGCATCGAATCTTATCTTTTGACATCTTCAATTGTTGGAATTATTGCACAAAGACTTGTGAGGACCCTTTGCTTATTTTGTAAGAAACCTTATACCCCATCTGCAGAAGAATTATTACTTTTACATTTGGATAAAGATCATTTACAAGGTAGGAATTTTTTTAAAGCAGTAGGATGTTCTCATTGCTTTGAATCTGGATACAAGGGAAGGCATGGAATTTATGAGCTCATGGTGATTACGCAATCGATCAAAGAGCAACTTCTTCGTTCTGCAGATGCACATCAATTACAAGCTCTTGCTTTAGAACTTGGAATGTCAAGTCTTCGGCAAGAAGGGGCGAATCTAGTTGTGGAAGGGATTACTTCTGCAGAAGAAATCCTTAGAGTCACTCGTGGCTTTGAGGGGGAGTGAGGAGATAAGCATGGCATTATTCCAATATAAGGCAATAGGGATTGGGGGGAAATCTGCAAGGGGGGTTATTGATGCAGATTCCCTAGTTATGGCAAAAGAACGGTTAAGAAGAGAGCAAGTCCTCGTAACAGAGATCGCTTGTTTGCGAGAAGATAAGAAAAAATTGACTCTTTCTCCTTCGCAGCTTCTTGCTTTTACTCGAGAGTTAAGTCAGCTTCTCAAGGCTAAGCTCCCCTTATATGAGAGCTTATTAACGATTGAAGAAAAGCAACGAAAGGCAAAGAATCATGCTTTATTTGTAGACCTTTGCGATCGATTGAAAAATGGATTTAGTTTTTCTTCGGCATTAAGTCAATATCCTGATACCTTCAATCAAATTTATTTATCCATGGTAATCTCTGCAGAACAAAGTAGCTCTTTATTTGAAGCATTTGATCAACTTTCTTTTTTGATTTCTAAGCAACAGAAGTTAAAAAAACAGATCACTTCTTCTCTTGCGTATCCAGCTTTTTTAGGGGGATTTTGTTTTCTAGTTGTTGTGGCGCTTTTTTTCTTTGTAATCCCCTCTATGAAAGAATTACTGGAAGATAGAACATTACATCCCCTTACGCAAATTGTTCTTTTTGTTAGTAATTTTTTGAATGCCCATGTGGTATTGCTTTTCTTTTCTGGTACTGGTTTTTTGTTGTCTGCTTATGGGGCTAGTAGATCTCAAATTGTTCGAAGAAAAATTAGTGAGGGTCTTTTAAGGCTTCCTTATTGTAAGAAGATAATTCTAGAATCAGCTCTGGTTCGATTATTTCGAACGATGACAATGCTTCTTTCTGGTGGAGTCCCTTTAGTGGAGGCTCTTCATTTCTCTCGAAAATCAGTGGGAAATTGTTTGTTAGAAGAGTTACTTTCTAAAACAGAAAAAGAAGTCATAGAAGGTAAAAAAATTAGCGATCTTTTTTCTACCTCTGAATTCATGCCTCCCCTTGTGATTCGGATGATAAAGATTGGAGAAGAGACGGGTAATATGGGCGGTATGATGCAAAGTCTAGCAGAAATTTATGAAGAGGAACTAGATAAAAATCTTTTACAACTTGTAACATTTTTACAGCCAGCTGTATTATTGTTCCTAGGCGGGGTTGTTGGGCTCGTTGTATTATCTATTTTACTTCCTTTAACAGATGTAAGTTCATTTGTATCATCATAATCGATAGGAGATATGTAAGTGTATAAGCGAAAAAAGAAGGCAATCACTCTTTTAGAAATTATGATTGTGATTTTCCTAATTGGTTTAATTGGAAGCGTAATTGGTTATAATGTAAAAGGGAGCTTGGAAGAAGGAAAGGCCTTTAAAACAGAGCAAGGGGCCTTACAAATTCAAGACATCCTTTCTTTAGAAGCATCTGATGGGACTCCCTTAGAAGAGATTGTTGGAAGACCTGGGTATTATTTGAAGCGTTCTGGTCTTTGTAAAGATTACAATAAATTGCTTAAAGATGGATGGGGAAAGCCTTACGAGATTACTCTTATTAATAAGGGGACGGCCCTTAAAGTTAGTTCTCCTGCTTTAGCGGCACACAAAATAAAAAAACGAGGAAAGAATGCTCCTCAAAAGAAAGAAGAAGCTGCTAAATTTCAAGAAGAAGAAGATGATCAAGAAGAAGATTAAAAAAGCATTCACCCTTTTGGAGATTCTTGTTTGTCTTGCTATTATTAGTTTAGTAAGCGTGCTTGTTGGAACAAAAGGGCATCAGCTTCTTTCCTATCATCAATTTAGATCTATTTCTCAGACATTTCTATTAGATCTAGGGCGGTTCCAAATTCTTGCTATGACAAGTGGTTCTGATATCATATGTAAGATTATAAAAGAAGCTTCAGGATACGTTATACATTGGGATCCTGAGGCCGTTCTTCCTCTTGAGCAAGGGGCATTGTCTTATGCATTAAAAGGGGTGGAAAAGATTCAACTTCAAGGAAAAGTAGTAAACGAGTTTGAGTTTACCTTGTTTTCCTCCGGAAGAATTTTCCCTGTTTCACTTATTACTTTTGTTTCTAAAAAAGAAGAAAAAGTTTTGAGTATTGATCTTGCCTATCCTTTCTATGTAAAAGAGGGTGTTATCAAAAACTCTCCTCCGTTATTTCTTCCTTTTTATCCAACAAGAAAAAAAGATTTTATTGACAAATAATTAATTCAATCTCTAGGTTGAGGATAATACCAATATACTAGGAGATAGGTATGTTATATGCTATGTGGTTAGGAAGTGTATTTGGCCCTTTTTTGGTCATACATGGTCTTTGGATGTTACTTTGTAGAAATGCTCTCATGAAAACTGAGACATCAGTTAAAGGATCTCCTGCTTGTTTTCATATGATAGGAGTTATTCAATTATTAGTAGGACTTGCAATTGTTAATACATGCTGCATGGGGCCTATTGAGGGGACTTCCCTTTTAGTGGCGATCCTTGGATGGGTGCTCATTTTGCGCGCAGTACTTTCCTTCTTTTTTCCTAAACTAGTGTTAAAGACATTAGGAAATGCAAAATGGAATGCTTGTGTTGCTATTGTTACGCTGGTGTGGGGCATAGCTATTTGCTGGAGAGCTTTCGTCTAAAAAAAATGACAGATAAAACTTAGAACTGCATATTTTAAGTTTTACTCTATTCAACCATTTAAAATAAAAAAGCCCCTAAAATATAGTTTTAGGGGCTTTTTTATTTTTCCATTCAAATTCATAAGATAAAATTCTTCAATAAGAGCTTGTGAGAAAGAGGGAGATCTTTTATCCTGACTCTTAACTTTTTTAGACTTGGAGAGGAGCTTTATGAGTAAAAAAAATTTTATCTTTCTTTTGATGAGTAGCTTATGCGTAGCTTCTGGTTGTTTTTCTTCTCAAATAGAAGAAGTAATTCCTGTAGCGGAACAATTGCAGTTAAGGCAGACGAATTGGAGACCCAAAGTGACTGTGTATCATCCAGGTGGTGCTCCAGAGACTGTTGTTTTTTTTGAAGATAATGAAAAGGGAGAACAGACCCCTGTTAAACAAATTAAGTTTCATGAAAATGGGGCTCCTTCTAATGAAATGGATTTGATTCTCGTAGAAGAGGATTCTGCTGGATACAAAGCTTGGAAAAATACTGTTGTTCCGCATGGATTAGGTATCTCTTATTTTGCCGATGGTAAATGTGAAAAAATTGTTCATTATGATCGGGGGGTTTTACATGGAAAGGTTCAAATTTTTTATCCAAATGAACAATTGAGGGCAGAGGGTTGCTTCAATCAAGGAGTTCAGTGTAATAAGATTTTTTCTTATTTTGAAAATGGAGACACTCTCGAGGAAGGAAATTATATAAATGGTAAATTGGAAGGAGACTTATGTCGTTATTTCCAAAACAGCAAGAGGCAATCGATTGTTCCCTATAAGAATGGAGTTCCTGATGGTAATGCAATGGAATGGTTTGAATCAGGAGTTATGAGAGCAAGTCTTCGATATTCGAATGGAGTTTTGCATGGAGATGGAGCGAATCCTGCAAAAGTTGTGTATAATACAGAGCGGTCTATTATAGAAGTTCAAGATTTCAGAAATGGAATTCCGATTGGGACGCACTTTAATTATCACGATAATGGGAAAGAAGCCTATAGAGTTTCTTATAAAGAGGGAAAGAAATCAGGAAAAGAGCAGTGGTATTCAAGTGAAGGTAGCTTACTAGGTGAAGGGGAACATAAAGAAGGGGTTCCTGTTGGAAAGCATTATAGAAATTTTGAAAATGGCAAACCTTCTTTTATCGCTATTCACAATACAGAAGGGGCTTTGATCGAGCCTGTAAAAGAATTTTATCCAAATGGGGGTACTAAAGCTAGTTATCTCATTAAAGATGGAAAAAGAGATGGTGAATTTAAAGAGTGGTATGAAGATGGGAATTCTAAAGCAGAATTTTTCTATGTTATGGGAGATTTTGAAGGGGCCCAAAAGGAATACTATCCTTCTGCTCAACTAAAGATGAAAGCTTCTTATAAAAACAAAGTAAAAGAAGGCCTTTATGAAGAGTGGTATGAAAATGGCGTTCTCTCTTTACAGGTTAAGCTGATTCAAGGCATTAAACAAGGTCTTACGAAGTCTTGGTATGAAAATAAACAAATCAAGGTAGAAGAAACATATAAGAATGATCTTTTAGATGGACATCGCAAAGAATGGCATAAAAATGGCGTCCTTAAATATTCAGGAGGTCATTTAAATGGGAAGAAGCACGGCCTTTTTGAAGAGTGGGATGAGAATAAAGGAATTCTTTTGCATGTTCGTTATGAAAATGACACTCCTGTAGGGGAAGTTAGAACTTGGTACGAAAAAGATAAGATCAAAGAGATTTTACACTACAGCGATGGGAAAAAGAATGGAGAAGTTTTAGAGTATTATCCTGCTGGTGGATTGAAAGTACGAGCTCAGTATAAAGAAGATCAGGTCCATGGAAAAATGGAATCTTGGCATGAGGATGGGGGGGCTTGGCTTTCAAAAATTTTCGACAATGGAATTGCAGTTGGAGAGCAAAAAGAGTTCTATCCTAAAGATGGGAAGACAGAACCTCAAATAGCAAAATCATTTTTTCATGACAGTCAAGGAAGGCTTGAAGGCTTGCAAAAAACTTTTCACTCAAACGGAGCTTTACAAACTTCGATTGTCTTTGCAAAAGGGGAGCTTGATGGAAAAAAATCTCTTTGGGATGATCAAGGTCTTTTATTAGAAGAGGCTGAGTATAGTAAAGGGAAGCTTGAAGGAAGATCCTATCAAAAGATTCAAGATGGAAGAGAAGTAATTTATCATTTTGTAGGCAATCTTAAGAATGGGCTTCACGAGGTTTACTACCCTACGCATGAAACATTAGGTCGAATAAAAGCGATGGAAGTTGTTTTTGTTAATGATTTGCCTTCTGGAGATTTCATGGAGTACGATTCATCTGGATGTAAAATTGGTGTTACTCCATATGTGCTTGGTAAAAAAGAAGGAAAGGCAAAAGCCTTTGGTTCTAAGGGTAATGAAACTAAGGTTATTGAATTTCATGGAGACAAGAAAAATGGTTTTTCCATGGAATATTTTCCTAATGGTAAATTGTCTAAAAAAGTTCTTTTCAAAGATGACTTGCAAGACGGAGAAGAAAAGATCTATTTTCAAAATGGGAAACAAGCCGGATTAGTGAAATATAAAAATGGACAAAAAGATGGTGTCCATAAAGAGTGGAATGAACAAGGGGTTCTTGTTTTTGAAGCAAACTACCTAGCTGGAAAAAGAAACGGAAAAATGAATAAATACTTTGATAATGGGAAGCCACATCTTTCACAAGTATTTATTGATGATGAGCTTCACGGTCCTAAGCTTTCTTACGATCAAGATGGAAAGGTTGTAGAAAGTTATTATGAAAAAGGACAACGTATTCGTTAATTTGTTTTATAAAAGAGCCTCTCTTCAGAGGCTCTTTTTTTTATTATCTTGAGGCGTCATGAATTTTGTTTTGAAGATTTCAGTACGCTACAAGACTATTCTTAGTGCCTATCTTTCTAGATCTATCATCCTTTTATGCAAGTTCATAACAGTTCCTATTCTACTTCTTTATTTACCGAGGCAGGAGTATGCGGTTTTAGCCATTTTAGGAGGAGTAGAGGCTTGGTTTCTTTTACTTGATTTTGGAATGGGAGCTAGTGCGCAAAATACACTCGCTGAAAATCAAGTGGAAGGAATAGAAGAAGGATCTTTTCTCAAAACGACATTGCTTATTAGTTGCTTTTCGTTATTCATGGGGGGGCTTGTCCTCTATCAACTATCCCCTGCTCTTTCTACATTTTTTTTACATAAGTTAGGTCCTATAGAAAAGATGCAAGAGATATTCTTACTTGCGGGATGTTTCTTTGTTTTAGGTACATTAGGTTCTATAGGAGGAAAGATCTTAGTTGCAAGGCAAAAAGGGTATCAAATGTATCTTGTGCAAAGCGCTGCACATCTGATTTCTTTAGCTTGCATAGTAGGATTTAGCCTTTTCGGAAACTTATCTTTGAAAGTTGCTTTATTATGTAGTCTTGGGATTCCTGCGATAGCCTCTTTTTTTTTAACGGTAAAAATTTTTTATCAAACAACTTGGAAAGGGCCTTTTCAATGGAAAATGATTAAAAGAGCTAAGGACTTTTGGCTTTTTGCTATTTTGGCTGCTGTAGTTTCTTTATCTGACTCTTTAATTATAACGAGGACTCTATCGATAGAAGAAATTATAGAGTATAACGTTCTTTGTAAGATCTTTGGAGTCGCCTCTTTTGGCTATGCAGCTTTTTTACAAGTGCTGATGCCAGAGTGTAGTCAGCAATTACTATTAGGGAAAATTAGGGAAGTAGAAGAGACTATTTATAAACACTGTTTTAAAGGCATTTTAGGCATTTGCTTATTTACCTGTTTTATTTGGAGCCTAGCTCCCTTTATAGAACGATCTTTTCAAGTTTCTTTAGGATGGATAGGGATAGGGGCTTTTGGTCTATACTTGTCTGTAAGGATTATCGCGGACTTTTTTGCTATGGCTTTACAAAGCCACAGCAAACTGACTTCTTTTTTTTATTTAGTTCCCGTTCAAGCCCTACTAAGTCTAAGCTTGCAATACTTTCTTTCAGTTCAATGGGGGATCCCCGGAATTTTGATAGGGCTTGCCCTGTCCTACGCTCTTACAGTATGCTGGGCACTCCCGAGAGAGCTTAAAAAGGTTGCTGTTCGGCAATCTTAAATGTCTTATTATAGGCGTGTTATGGTTATGATATAATAGACTATATCAAAAATCCAGAAAATGGTATATTGAAGTATATCAAAATACTTGACTCTGGAGTGTTGTATGAACGAGGAAATTCTTAAGGCGCTTTATGATTGGAATCCTTGGATAAAAGGAGAATTTCCTCGAGAATTATCCGGATTTCAACGTAATTATATTTTAGAGCCTTATCTTCAAATCCCTGAAGTCAAAATTTTGGAAGGTGCTAGAAGAGTTGGAAAAAGTACATTACTTTATCGGGTCATCGAAAAACTGTTAAAAACAGATTCTAATCTCTTGT
>CANNLR010000063.1 GCA_947505635.1 Chlamydiota bacterium | reverse complement strand
TGTTCCCGTAAGAGAAAGTTTTCCAAGGCCTTGCTTAATAAAACCTCCCGATCCAGATATCCCCCCTGAAAAAACACTATCAACGTCTTGGTTCACCGTTAAAACTTTAGAACCTAGCAGGATAGAACCCCCTCCTGAAAAAGAAGGAATAGTAGCTCCTGTTGTTGTCGTTTCAATGCTAAAAGAGGCACCAGTTACTATTGAAAGCGAGTCTGATGAAGAAATTGAGCCCACCCCGTTCAATGATAAAGTCCCTGCAGAAACCGTAGTAGGTCCTGTATAGGTATTAACTCCAGAAATGGTCCATGTATTAGATCCTGCCATTTCAATACCCGCAAGTCCCGTACTTTGAATTACTCCTGCAGTAGAACTAGCTGTAGAGCCAGTTAAGATCATCCCTCCCCCTGAAGCCACACCTGAATAGGTCAAGGAAATAACATCTAATGAATTTACAGAAGTTAGAGAATCAAAAGTAATATATCCTGTTAAATTGAGAATTCCATTGGAGATAGCTATCGTAACTATGCCTGCCGATTGTCCATCAGACTCATCGGAAAAGCTTAAGGTGCCCCCACTAGAGAGATTATATTCGATGGAGCCCGAACCACTAACTGCCCCCCCAGCAGAGGCGTCTTTAGGAATATTTAATATTCCTCCTGTGATAAAGACAGTTGCAGTAACTCCTGCCTCAGCATTAGCTCCTGGCACACAATAAGTATACGTATAACCTGTTGGAATTGTGAACTGAGGAGAATCTCCTATAAATAATACAGCAGAGGATTGCCCATTTACATCTAGAATGGGATAGGGTGAGGTTGGGCCCTCAATCTTCGCCTTATTAGTACAATCTGGAAGCTCTTCACAGCTCCAGTTTCCAATATTGTTCCAAGAAGAATCCCCTGGGGTCCAACTGTTAATGGCCCTAGCTCCACAGCTATATATGGATAGGGGTGTTGTCATCATAATCCCTAGCAAGCCTATCATTTTCATTTTTTTGGCAGTCACAATAAAACCCATAAATTGTTCATATTAATGCATGCATAACAAAAACGACTAATTATTAATATACATTTCCTAAATCATATTAGAAGTTATAAATTTTCCTGTTTTCAAAATCTAAATTAAAGACCTATCCGCTCTATGAACTTCTTATTCTTGGAGGTGAATTTCTTCTTCAAAACAAGACACCCCTATCAGTTCGGTCTTCAGGTAAAACAATTTTGTAAAATCTCACCATAAACACCTTATATTCTCGAAGATACTCGGTAAAAAGAAAAAATAAGAAAGAATCGCCATTTTCTAAATAAATCAATCCTTTTCCAGGATCGTATAAAGTAGAATCTTTACCGTACTTAATATACCCTAAAGAATGACCCCGTTCTTCAAGACGTCTATTATTAGAGGGCAAGATGATGCGAATAAAATAAATGCCTTGCAACGATTTTTCTATTTCGCTAATTTTATCTTGAGCTCCTTCTTTTCTTATGTCGATCTCTTCGGAGCATTGATCAATTTTCAAATCAAAATAGTTGAGAAGAGATTGTACTTTATTTCTAGAGAAGTCTATCCCCTTTTCGGGCTGAACTTCGATAGTATTACAAGCAGCTTGCAAATCTCTCATTTCTTGAGAACTCGTAAAAAACCTGGCCTCTAACATTTCACCTGGTCGATACACCGCGGCCTCTAGAAAATTCAATGTAAGAGCAGAACATGTCCCTCCCATCAAATACCTAGTTAAATTTTTCGGATTAAAAAAAACTCCTTCTGCCTGATTTTTTTGTAATTCTAAGCAATGAGAAAGAGCCATCTCTCTAGACACCTTTCCATCACATCCATCTTGATTGCCTTGAATAAACCAGATATCTTGAGTGAACACTCTTACAGAAAGTATTAAAAAGAAAAGAAATTTCATCCTCTTATCAGCGCAGAATCCCCGCCACTAGGGCGAGTATAAAGCGCTGCTCCCTTTTAGATTTTTAGTTGTGGTGTTTTTTGTCCACAATCACAGTTCCTTACCCTACATAGCCATCTTTTACTACGTGTCCTAAAAAAATTTATTACAAGTGGAAAAAAAGAGCCTTTCTCATCATCAAATTATATAGAATTATATTTCATAAAGTGGCGAAAAACATTCTTACTAGAAATTATATCGAATATACCTTATATTTGATTGTTTACAAGTAAAGGTTTTTTTATGAAAAATCAAGGTATTCATCTTTCTTGGATCGTTGTCAAAGATTTTGAGGCAGCTGTCACATTTTATACAGAAATTGCAGGATTTACTCTGAAAGAGAAAAATCTAGAATATGGATGGGCAGAGCTGTCAGGCCCAACAGGAAGCCTTCTCGGCTTAGCAAAAGAAAGCTCTTGCTCCGAGATTAAAGCGGGTGCTAACACCATTACAACTATTACAGTAGATGATATTGATGAAGCTCGAGCCTTTTTTCAAAAAAAAGGAGTCCAGCTAATGGGCGATATTCAAGAAGTGCCAGGTCATGTAAAAATGCAAACATTTGCAGATGCAGATGGCAATATCATGCAACTTGTACAAAGGCTACACCCATGAATACTGACCATCCCTTTTCTCTATTTCTTGATTCTTTCGTTCCTGAAATTGCAAGAAAAAGTAAACAACTCAATAAAGCTGTTTGGCTCTTAGAAACAACAGGCAGTCAAGATGCCGCAGATCTTAAGACGGAACTAGATACAGAACTTCGCCTTTTCTTTAACGATAAAAACACTTATAACAACCTCCTAAAGTGGGATCAAGATCCCTCTTTACAAGACCCTCTTCTTAAAAGACAACTTAACGTTCTTATCCGCTCTTTTAAACAATACTGCATTCCAACGGATCTTTTAGAAGAAATTGCTAGGCAAGAAACCACCCTTTTACATGCCTATGCTAATTTTAGACCTAGGTTAGATGGTAAAACACTTTCTGAAAACGACATTCGAACGATTTTAAAAGAGGAAAATGATCCTGTCATAAGGCAAAAAACTTGGGAAGCCTCTAAACAAATTGGAGAGCTCCTCTCTCCCCTTATCCTTTCTTTAGTGAAATTACGAAACCAAGCTGCAAAAAGTGTTGGCTATTCAGATTACTTTCAAATGCAACTTGACTTACAAGAAATCGATCCTTCTTGGTTATTTTCCTTACTCGATGAATACTACGTTCTTTCTGAAGAGATCTACACAAAAACCATTCAAGAAATTGAAAAAGATCAATGCAGCCGGTTTGCTGTAACAGCTGACCTTCTAGGGCCTTGGGCCTGGAGCGAACCCTTTTCTCAAGAAGACCCTGTAGACTCAAGAGAATTAGACTCTTTGATGGAAAATGTAGATATATGCCAGATGGCCAAAAAGTTTTATCAAAAAATGGGTCTTGATATTCAATCGACTTTAGATATCAGCGACCTTTGGGAAAAACCAGGAAAAAACCAACACGCCTTTTGCATTAATATCGATAGAGATAAAGACGTACGAACGTTAAATAACATTAAACCAACCTTAAAATGGGCTGAAACCATTTTACATGAGCTCGGTCACGCTATCTACGAGTTAGGATTTACTGAAAAGACTCCTTGGCTTCTAAAAGAACCCCCTCATATGATCTCAACAGAGGCGATGGCTCTTATCGCAGGAAGACAAGCCTACCTGCCTGAGGTCTTAAATTCATTACCTAACCCCTCTTCCCATCATTCCACCTTAGTTGAAAAAGCTAAAAAAAGTTTAGCAAGACGCCAGCTTATTTTCAGCAGGTGGGTTCTTGTCATGACCTATTTCGAGCAAGAACTGTATAAAAATCCAGAGCAAGACTTACAAGCTCTTTGGTGGTCTATGGTTCATAAATACCAAAAGATCTTGCCTCCCAAAGATCCTAATCGGACAAGTGATTGGGCCGCTAAATATCACATAGGACTAGCTCCAGTATATTACTACAGTTACCTACTTGGGGAGATGCTAGCTTCTTCTATTGAAGAAACCTTATTACAAGAAACAGGCAATTCTTCGATTGCGACAAAAGAAGCTGGAAAGCTCTTACAAGAGAGGCTGTTTGAAAAGGCTAATACACTACATCTTGAAGACCTTGTTTTACATGTAACTAAAAAACCATTAAGTTCTCATGCTTGGATAAAACAGTATGCCCTTTGAGTACAAAATACGTACAAGGTACGCAGAAACAGCGCAAGATGGAATCATCCATCATTCCTCTTTCGTTTCTTATTTAGAAGAAGCTAGGATCGCCTATTTACAAAAACTTGGATTTGATATCAACGAGCTAGAAAAAAAGAACCTCATATCTCCTATCACCGATCTTTCTATCAAGTACATAAGACCTTTATATTCCTTGGAAGATATCGTTCTACAAATCTGGATAGAAAGCTTTTCCAAAGTGCGCTTTACCTTTCATTATAAAATACTAAAAAAAGAAGTACTTTGTGCAACAGCCTCCACCTCTGGATGCCTGATCAATGAACTTTTTAAACCCATTCCCCTGCCTACAGACCTCTTAGAAACTTTCAATAAAGAAAAATCAAGGACATCTTCATGCCTCATATGACCCCAGAAAAGGCCCTGCAAAACCTCTTAGATGGTAATGCCCGCTATATAGAAGATCACCTTTTACACCCCAACCGTTGCACGGAACGACGAGAAGCTGTAAGTTCAAGACAAGAGCCTTTTGCCATTATATTAGGATGTTCTGATTCAAGAGTCCCCCCTGAAATCATCTTCGATCAGGGAGTGGGAGATCTTTTTGTTGTAAGAGTTGCTGGGAATGTTGTTGGACCTGTTGCGTTAAATAGCATAGAATACGCCACAAAATACCTACACTCTTCTTTAATTTTCGTTTTAGGACATGAAAGATGCGGGGCTGTGACAGCTGTCTTTGAAGGAGACACAACAGATATCGAAGCTATTTCCAGCTTAATCAATCCTGTCATTCAAGAATGTAAACGAGAATGCAAACACGCTTCACCCGAAAACCTTTTAGACCTTTGCATTAGGTCAAATGCAAAAAATGTAGCAAAAAACATTAGAAGCTCCCCTTTAATATCCCGATATATCCAAGAAAAAAAGATAGATGTTATTGCAGGGTATTATGATCTTTATACAGGAAAAGTAGAGATTTTAGAGTAAGATCTATTTTAGAAAACCCAGGGCTGGCAGACTCTTTTTCTTGCGTTAAGATAAGTCCTTTTCCCGCCCTAAGTTCCACTCTCACTTTAATTAAAGCTTCACATCCTCACTATGTTTCGTCTCTATTTACAAATACCTCTCTACTTAATGAGATGTTTTGCATCAAATTCTGTCAATACCACTGACACATACAAGCAAAAAGCATGTTGCTCTATGTGCTTACACTCTAGTAATCAACAACTTTCGTACATTTTTATAAATTAGCAAATTCTATTTTGTCCAATTGACTAAGAAAAAGCTCTGAGCTCCAGTAGTCGACAAACTTCCGTTCTTCTAGACGAAGAAAATGTTCTATATCAAGCTTAGCAGCTTTCCAGTCTATAGAAGTAATTTTATGTTTTAGAGCTTCCATAACCCATTTTTTATCACACTGGATCTCCTTTCCTTTATAAGGTCCTGTTTGATAAAGAGCATTTTTTAGCAATAGAGCATTAATCGGAGTCTTCAGAGATAGATACCATAAAAAATCAAACCAATCTCGACCTTTTTCATATTCCCTACATAATAATGCATGACATTTGCCCGCAAAAAGACTTGGCATATCTTGCATTAGAATAGAAAATGGATAGGGATACGTTAAAAAGGCTGTTTCAAATGTGGACCCTTCTGGAGGATGAGTATCTATTTCTAATTTGATTAGAATTTTTTGTTCATCAGAAGGAAGCCTATCATGAGTTAGCTCTAGGATGCGCGCAAAAGAATCTTCTTTTAGAAAAGCTCTTCTAACAACTCCTTTAGCTTCCTTTCGTTCTTTCATTTCTATTTGTACGCCAAAAAACTGAAATTCTAGCTCAATGGCCTTTAAATGAGTCTCCCATTTGAAATTGCTTTGAGGCTTTAAAGCAATAAAATCCAAATCTTCCGAGAATCTTTTCAATTGATGAATAATTCGTAAAGCTGTGCCCCCTTGAAAAGCTCCTAACTTAAAAAAATCACTCCTAGCTAAACCTGCTAGGGCTATTTCTTGATAAATCTCTTTCAAAGCGTTTAGCTCTTCTTGCTTAGAGCGCGATTGATAACTTTTTAGTCGTTGTTGAATAATGGTAAGCGTCATAGCAAGAAACCTTTTTGTAATCTTTTAAGAACATTTCGCACCCGTAAACTTGGATAATATTTTATAAGATCTTCTAATAAGACCTGATCCGAATGCTCAAAACTTTCTTTTTCTATACGAAGATCTGAAGAAAGATCCTTTAATGTTTTCCAGTTTTTTTTATTAGCATAGATCATATCCGCTAAGGCTCGCCAGGGATCTGCAATAAATAAAATCATCCTCTTTTTTTCATATTGATTGACACCAAGAGAAAAATCCTTAGATGGGATATGTTTGTAGGAAAAAACACCAACAGGAGTAATAAACTCTTTGCTTTTCTTAAGATGAGCGCAAGTAATAGATCTAACAGCCTCAGGAATCCACCCGTGATAACTAAGAGCGGACTCAAAGCTTATATAAGAAGGTCCATAAATAATAGGGGCTATAGAAAAAAAATCTATAGGATCTTTATGTAAAATCGAGCCAATGAGATAAAAATCTTTTCGAATAGGTAGTAGCAATCCTTCTTGAACCGATCTTTTGATGATGCCAAAGCGAGAATCTGGGGATTTATTTAAAATATGACATAGATCGGTCCCTGAGATAGTTGACCCCTTCCAATCGAGTAAAATATTAAAAAACTTCTTATTCACAATTACCACCTACAACTGTCACTTTTTGACAGTTCCTATCTTAAATATAGCAAACCACCTATTTTTAGGCAATAAACTGTCAAAAAATGACAGTTTCTGTCTTAAATATAACCAGTTGTTATCGTAAAAATAGTGAGCAGCTTAAAACCCTTAAATATATCGTTGTATAACGACCCATCGAGATAAAATGATTACAGGTTTTTTTTGAGAAACAAGAATGATAATACTTTTACCTATCTTATCCAAAAACCCCTCCCTTATCCTTAAATAAAGATTATATAAAGAAAAAACTTAGGACTCGTGATTAATTCTAATTTCAGTTATCATTTATTCTTTAGTTATTTTTAGGTTTCATAAACCAAATCTTAAAGAAAGGGTGGTATAAGGGATGAAAAGCACGCGTTATCGTTGGGTCGTTACAGGGTTAATTTTCTTTATTACATTAGTTAATTTCATTGATCGTTCAGCTATTTCTTTTGTTATCGAACCTTTAAAACGAGAGTTTAGTTTCACAGATACTCAATTTGGAATGATCCTCTCTGCTTTTGGTGTTGGATATGTTCTTTTAACCGCTTTTGGGGGATGGTTAGTTGATGTATTAGGGGCACGTATTGTGTGGCCTATAGCTGCCATTGGCTGGTCTTTATGTGTTGGATTTCTAGGATTAGCAGAAGGTTTTTTAGGATTTATTGTTCTTCGTCTCCTTCTTGGAATAACAGAAGGTCCCCACTTTCCGTCTATGTCACAAGCTATAAGCAATTGGCTTCCTACTTCAGAACGGGCTAGAGCTTTATCGCTCGGTCTTGTTGCCATCCCCATATCCTCTGTTATAGGAGCTCCTATAGCTTCTTACCTTGTTTCGGACTATGGCTGGAGAACTATGTTTTTTGCAATCAGTTCAGTTGGTATTATCTGGGCCTTTTTCTGGTATGCCTTTTTTAGAGACCGTCCAGAAAATTCTAAGTATGTTAACGAGGCAGAACTTAAGCTTATCACCGGAAATACTTCTAAAGTTGAATCAAAAAAACAACCTGTTGATTGGCGCTTTATCCTAACTCACCCAACACTTATCGCAAATAACATAGCTTATTTTGCTTACGGTTATATGTTGTTTTTTGCTACTTTGTGGCTACCTGGTTATTTCTTATCTCAACATGGACTAAATCTTAAAAGCGTAGGCCTCTATTTAGTTATTCCTTGGTTTACGGCTGCCGTCTTTTTAAAGGCTGGTGGAATTCTTTCTGATTATTTATATCGCAAAACAGGGAACAGTCGACTAGCCAGATCACACCTTATCTGGACAAGTCAGCTACTTTCCGCTGTCTTCTTTGTATGTCTTGGATTTACTGATACCTTAGGTCTTTCTGTTCTTTTCTTAAGTCTTGGACTTGGTTTCGGTCAACTGCCTCAGCCAGCTTTTTTTAGTGTCAATATTGACATTGCAAAAGAAAGAGCAGCTTCTGCGCAAGGAGTCACCTCAAGCTTCCTTTCTTTAGCAGGAATTATAGCTCCTTTTATTACAGGTTGGCTCATCGATTATACAAAAAGCTATCAAGCTGCCTTCTTGCTCCTTGCAGGACTTACTCTAGCAGCTGTTGTTGTTGTAATCGTTCTCCACCACCCTGACAAAAAAAGAGTTACTCAAGCAGCTTAGAATATCAAATCGAATATCCGATCAAGTTTTCTCGATCGGATATTTTTATTTCCCCTCCCCAAAAAACACCCTAACCGCCTATACTCCAAATACGACAAAATAAAGGCTTTATGGAAAAGATCACAGGAACTGTACACAGTATTGTTTTTGCAGGAGAAGAAAATGGCTTCACTGTAGCTAAGCTCCATACAAAAGAAAGTAAAGACCCCATATCGATCGTTGGAGTTCTCCCCTCTTTACAACCTGGAGAAAGCCTTATTTGCCAAGGCACTTGGAAAAATCATGCTCACTATGGAAAACAATTTGAAGTAACTTCTTTTGAGGCCTGTATTCCTTCTGATCTTGTTGGGATCCAAAAGTATTTAGAGTCTGGCTTCATCAAAGGCATCGGGCCTACTTACGCAAAAAAAATCATTGCGCAGTTTGGTTTATCCACCTTAAAAATAATTGATGAAGAGCCTCAAAGGCTTTCTGAAGTTCCTGGAATTGGCGCTAAAAGACTCAATCAGATTATGTCTTGTTGGCAAGATCAACGGGCTGTAAGGGATGTCATGATCTTCTTAAGGGGACATCAAGTCAGCTCTAGTTACGCCCAGAAAATCTATAAGTTATATAAAGAAAATAGCATTGCCAAAGTATCAGAAAACCCCTTCGCTTTGACAAAAGAAATTTTTGGAATTGGATTTAAAACAGCGGATAAAATCGCAGAGAGTCTAGGCATTCTAAAAGACTCTCCAAGAAGAATCGATGCGGGAATAGAATTTGTTTTTAGAGAACTTGCTGGAGAAGGTCATACCTGCTTTCCTTTAGAAGACTTTATCAAAACGGCACAAATCATTTTAGAAGTTCCAACTCCTTCTATTGAAGAAAGACTTTCTTTCCTCACTAAACAAGGTCTGCTCATTCAAGAAAATAACA
>CANNLR010000062.1 GCA_947505635.1 Chlamydiota bacterium | reverse complement strand
TATAATGATAAACTAGAGCAAGACCCTTCTTGTTGTGAAAAGATCTGCCAACTATTTGCTGGTTTTTTCGATAGACAAGGACGATATGGGCTAGATTCGTATCCTTATGGGGTAATAGTAACCCCTGTCATGATGGAGTCACGTAAGTAGGATGTAGAAAATTTAAGGTTGAAGATGTCTTATGGTAAAGTAAGGCGTCAACTAGACTTAATGCCGTCATGGCTTCTACAACAGGAACAGCTCTGATTGCTATGCAAGGGTCATGTCTTGAGTTAGAAGGAAGGTTTAAATAATCTTCTTTCCCCTCTAACGTAACAGTTTTTTGCTCTTTTTTAATGCTAGAAGTAGGTTTGAAGGCCGCTCTAAAAACAAGAGGCATGCCCGTGGAGATTCCTCCTAAAAGGCCTCCTGCATGATTTGTTTCTGTGATAATTTTTCCAGTAGAATCCTTTATGAAACAGTCATTATGAGTAGATCCTCTCATCCTTGCTGATTGGAATCCTTCTCCAAATTCTATCCCCTTGCTTGCTGGAATAGAAAGAATGCCCTTAGCTAAAATGGCTTCTAGTTTTTCGTACACAGGGTCTCCTAATCCTACAAGAAGACCAAAGGCTTGACATTCTACGATGCCACCTAGGGAGTCTCCTTCTTTTTTTTCTTGTTCTAAAAGATTTATAATCAAAGTTTCAGTAGCTAGATCTGGACATAAAATGGGACTAGTGTGGATAGCTTTTTTTAGAAGAGGAAGATCTTGTGTGTTTAGATCTGAAAAGCCGATACCTCCAATTTCTTTGATATAGGCGATGACCTCTATAGAAAAAAAAGAGAGGATCTTTTTAGCGACAGCGCCAGCTGCTACGCGGCAGGCGGTTTCCCTAGCAGAGGCCCTTCCCCCTCCTCTATAATCAAATACTCCATATTTAGTCATATAAGTGAAGTTTGCATGACCTGGACGTAAAAGATTTTGAATAGGGTCGTAGGAGCAGGTCTTTACGTCTTTATTCCAAATGATAAGGCTAATAGGAGCCCCTGTTGTTACTCCTTCGAATGTACCAGATAAAATCTGTACTTGATCCTCTTCTTTACGGGGAGAAGTATAAGGAGATTTTCCTGGAGATCTTCGGTCTAATTCGGGTTGAATATCTTCTTCAGACAAAGGGAGATTAGGGGGGCACCCATCGATAACAACTCCGATGGCAGGTCCATGGGATTCTCCCCAAGTCGTGATTCGAAAAATAGATCCAAAGCTATTGCTTGCCATGATTTTTTTCTTTTACCTCTTGGATGAAAAGACAGATTTTTTGCAAAACTTCCTCTTCTGAACATCCTTCTATGTCTATGGTATGAGCCTTAATACCTTCATATATAGGAAGCCTTTCTTCATACATGGCTTCAAATGATTTAATGGGGTTTTGAGCGTCAATATAAGCTGGTGGTTCGCTAGATAAAAGTCTTTGTTCTAGTGTTTTTTGGGAGACTTTTAAGTAGACCATTACCCCTAGTTGTTCAAGTCGTATTACATTTTCAGGGTCTAAGACAACACCGCCTCCTAGGCTGATGATTGTGTTTTTTTGTTGCATTAATAAAGAGACAACATGCTTTTCTAGATTCCTGAAAAAGGGGAATCCGTGTTTTTTAGCTACTTCTCGATAAGATAAATTTTGGTGGTAAATTTTATGATAATGTTGTTCTAAAAGGAGATCTGAATCTACAAAATGCATATGGAGTCTTTGGGCGACTTTTAACCCGTAGTAGGTTTTCCCACACTTTTTAAAACCAAATAAAATAATATTCATAAAAAAAACCAAAGTAAGGATATGTGTTTTTTGACTATACCTTTCTTCTTCATTTTTCGGTAACAAGAAATCCTAGTCTTTGCATTTTCCCTACGAAATAGAAAGGGAAATTCTAGGCATCATGCAAGAAGCTTAATATAATTATTGATCTTGCCAAACGTCAGTTACTGAAGTATCGGGGATCATTAGTGGCCCAAGGCTCATCCTGTTCGGATCTGAATCGATTGCAATCTCTAGTATAGTTTCTAAAAGTTAGAAGGCACTTAAAAGATTTTCCTCTTGGAGTAATTCTTTAATTTTTAGGGCAATGTTATCAGCAGATAGAGCATTCACATCAATGACTTTATCTGCGTAGTTTAAATAAAGGGGCAGTCGAAAGTCGTATAATTTTTTAGAGTCTGTTAAATGTTTAAATAGGGGCCTTGAAGTATTTTCTTCTAATCGTTTTCTGATCGTATCAAAGCTTGCTTGTAAGAAAATTACTTTCCCTCCCATTTTTTTGAAATGGTCTAAAATGATTTTATTGAGAACGACTCCTCCGCCTGTGGAGATGACCAAATTTTTTTCTAATATATATTCCTTGGCAATCGCAATTTCAGTTTCCCTCAAGAGCAGTTCCCCTCCCTTTTCAAATACCTCATCCATATTTTGGGTATTTGTTTTTTTGTAGACAAGATCATCCATCTCTATCCAGGGGCGATCTAATAGCGTACTTAACGATTTTGCAACGGTAGATTTTCCAGAACCCATAAAGCCAATGAGAATGATATTCACTGTAAACTCCGTAAACATGTCCAAAATTCGGGAAACGTTTTATTTACGACCTCAGGATGATGAATGAGAATGCCGGGTAAATGCAGGCTGGCAACAGCAAAAGCCATGGCCATCCTATGATCGTTGTAAGTATCTATCTCAGCGGCATGGGGGGAACCACCGTAAATGGTTAATGTGTCATGCGTATCTTCTGTTTGGATTCCCATTTTCCCAAGTTCTGTCTTAAGCGCCACAACCCTTTCCGTTTCTTTAACTCGAAGAGAGCGGACTCCTGAGATTTTAGTAACTCCCTTTGCAAAGGCAGCTAACACGGCCATCGTCATAACTTGATCTGGGCAATTTTCCATATTAATATCGATAGGAAGAATTTGTTTTCCTTGGATGACAACTCTATTTTCTTCATAATTTATAACATTTCCCATCTTTGCTAAAATAGTGAAAAACTTCCGATCCGCTTGAAGAGAAGAGGGATTTAAATTTTCTAACGTAATTGTCGATTTTGTTAAAACGGCTAGAGCTGCAAAATAACCAGCGCTTGAAAAGTCTCCTTCGATGATGTATTGCTTTTTTTGGTAGCATTGATGCGCGGGAATGAAATACCCTCCTTCTTCTTTCTCTGTTACCATTACTCCCCATTCCTCCATACAAGCCAAGGTCATATCGATGTAGGGTTTTGAAATGAGAGGACCTGTTATCTGGAGGGTAACTCCTTTTGAAATATAAGGAGAAATTAACAGGATTGCTGAGCAAAACTGACTGCTTATATCGCTTTTTAAATGGACTGAATGAAACGGCAAGGTTGAGGAAGAAATCTTCAAGGGGAGTTGATCCTCTTTATGGCAATATTCAATTAAAGCGCCTAACTCGCGTAGGCTATCGACTAAGTCTTTGATCGGTCTTTCATTTAATCGTTTGTTTCCTTGAATAGTTTTTACCCCTGGAACAAGGCAAAGAAGAGCTAATAGAAATCTAACTGTTGTCCCAGAATCATGAGCAAATAGCTGATAGTTTTTGTCTTTAATACAACTAATATCGTTATGGACTAGGATTTGATCAGCGGTAGTTTCAATCTCTAACCCTAAAGTCCGTAAACATCCGATCATAGCCTTTGTGTCATCGCTGTATAAGGGGTTTTTAAGGCAGGTAGAGCCCTTCGAGAGAGAGGCCATGATCAAAGCTCGATTGGTATAGCTTTTTGAGCCTGGTATCTTGATCAATGGTTAAGTTGTCCTATGCTTACATTTCCTGTTCTAGAGCAGTGATGTACAAACTCTGCTAGGTCAACATAAGGCTTAGTTTATTTTTCTTTCAAGTCCTTTCCTTTAGAGTGGAGTTTTTTGATTTTGTAGTTTTATCCGTCGTTCTGGTTGGTGGATCGGCTTACAGCGCTCTCTCGGTTTATGGGAGGAAGTGGGGATGGAACAAATCTTGAGATAGGGACAGCCGTTGAATGCAATCTTAAATTTGATGTAGACCTAGAGAGGGAAAGACGAGATAGGACGCGGCCTGAAACATTTGAAGGAGATAAAAAACCTTCGGCATTTTCTGGAGTGGATCTGGAAGAAGGGAAGGGAGAATGAGAGCTTAGGCTTGATCTAATTGTGGCATCTGAAGAGCTATTTCTTAAGGTAAAAGGGGATTGATTGATAGAGAAGGATTCTAAAGAAGGGGTGCAAGAGTCTGTTCTGCCTGAAGTTGAGGTATTTACGCTGTCCCGTCTAGAAATGGGAATAAGGGGGATGGGTTCGAAGAAGAGGTTTTCCTGATGATGGAATCGGGAACGTCTGCCTAAATGGGGCTCTGTTTCAGGCTGATCAGGATTGGGAGTTGCTTCTCTTGATGCAACATCTCTTGGGATAATTGTTGTTCTACCTGTCAAGGGTATTAATTGAGCATTGTTTGCATAGGGGGTAGCTCTATATGTAAAAGGGGTGCTACCATCATTTCTGATAGAGTCGTCCAGCACACTTGGTCTTGGGTGCATTGTTTGACTTCGTCCTGCAGGAAGCATAATTATCCAATTGTTTTTTATTATTATATTTAATTATACGCTAATTTCTTTTAATTTGATACATGATTAATAATAAATATATTGTTAATAGTATTGGTGTTGATTGTATGTGTAACTAAATAATAAACAAGAACATGTGAAGGGCTCAAGGAAAGGGCTTTTAAAAAAAGCGCAGTTCTAGGTTTTCATGGTTGTAAGATTCTTATACCAAGCTAAAGAGGATAATAGAGCTTTTTTAGGCACAGATTGACAGTAATCGCCGTTGCACTCATTTGCCTTTCCGATAGAAGACAGTAAAACAAAGCGAATATTTCCCCCTTGATTTTTCTTGTCTTTTAGCAAGAAGGGTTCTAGGTCTAAGTAGGAAAAAGATCGAGTCTTTTGAATAAAACCGTAGTTTTTTATAAGTTCTACAATTTCTTCTAGCTCTTCTTGCGATAAGAGATTCATTTGAAAGCTTAGATGGCTTTCTATTAAGAGTCCGATGGCTACAGCGTAACCATGATGAATTTCATAGTTAAAAAGACCTTCTAAGGCATGGGCAATCGTATGACCGAAGTTTAAGATTCTTCTTATTCCTTGGTCTTTTAGGTCTTTTTCTATAACCGATTTTTTAGCTTGTAAACTAGCTCGTATAAGCATTTCTATAAAAAGAGGGTCTTTTTTTTCCCAAAGATCTCTTCCGTTTTGTAAGGATGTGAAGATTCCTTTATCTAGGACAAGACCATATTTAATGATTTCTCCTAAGGCGCTTTTTCTTTGTGTGCTGGGTAGAGTATTTAAGCATTCAGATGTGATGAGTATATGACAGGCGGGATAAAAGGTTCCTATGGCATTTTTACCTTGAAAAGCGTTGAGGGCTGTCTTTCCACCTAGACAGGCATCAACCATGCCTAAAAGGGTTGTTGGAATGGCAATGAAGGGGATTCCCCTTGCATAGATAGAAGCTGTAAATCCTGCGGCATCTAAAACGGCACCTCCCCCAAGAGCTATAAGGCAGGTATCCTTACCCACTTTTTTTTCTATCATAAACTTTAGGATTTTTTCTTGATAAAGAAGTGATTTTACTTCTTCCCCCTCAGAGAGGGTTAGTATGTTTACAAGTGATCCATTTTTTTCTAGTGCTTTTTTAAGAGTAGGGGCAAATAGCGTTCCCGCTGTTTGCTCTGTTAGGATAAAAAAAGAGGAAAAAACAGATAGATCCTTCCAAAACGATTCCCCTTCTAAGAAGGAGGGGGAAAAGTGTATCTTCGTTTGAAGAGGATCTAGGTAGAAGTTTACTTGCAAAATTACTCTTCAGTAAAAACTTTACGAGTTAGGATGCCAGTTTCCCCTTCTGATTTAGCAACTAAAACTGCACAGCAACTATCACTTAGCACATTGACTGTTGTTCTACACATATCAAGGATTCTATCTACAGCTAAGAAAAGGCCTATTCCCTCTACAGGAAGGCCGCATGTTTCTAAAATGATGATTAAGGCTACTAAGCTAGCTGCGGGGATTCCTGCTACTCCCATAGAGGTGAGTAGGGAGAGGACTACAATGGAAACTTGAGCTGAGATAGCTAGGTCTATCCCATAGACTTGGGCTATAAATAAAGCGGCAACACATTCATATAAGGCAGATCCTGACATGTTTAAAGAGGTTCCTAGAGGAACGACAAGACTACAGATTCGATTAGAGATACCAGCTCTTTTTTCTAAGCAGTCCATGGTGATCGGTAAAGAGGCAGAAGAGGAGCTTGTCGAAAAGGCTGTAAGAAGGGCAGGGCTCATAGCTCTAAAATGATTTTTAGGACTTACTTTGCCGATGAATCGTAAAAAGAGGGGAAGCACTCCTGCACTGAAGATGAAAAGACTTCCAACGACTGTGATGAAAAACCATCCTAAGGAACTTAAGGACTGATATCCTGTTGTAGCTGCAACCTTTGCTACAAGGCAAAACACTCCAAAGGGTAAGCATTTCATGATAAGTTTAGTCATTGTAAGCATCGCATCAAAAAGACCTTGAAAGAAGTTTTGCAGCGTCTTAGCTCCTTCTCCTTGAATTCTGGAAAGACTGACACCAAAAAATAAGCTAAAGAAAATAACAGCTAGCATAGCCCCTTTAGAAAAGGCTTCAAATATATTCGAGGGGATGATGCTTAAGAGTAAACTAGAGAATCCGGCTCCTTCAGAAGAGGCAATTTCATGATGAGCTCCAGCAAATGCTCCTTTTTGGACAAGCTGCCTTAAAGATTCATTGACCCCTGGCGTTAATAGGTTAACTAAGAAAAGACCTATTAGAATAGCAGAAAGGGTCGTTGCCACATAGAAGCTAAATATTTTTAAGCTTATTCTCCCGAAAGATTGGTCTTTTCCAATTTTTGCTACTCCTAAGATAATAGAAGAGGAGACAAGGGGGACAACAATGAGTGTTAAGCTATTGATAAATAATTTTCCAAAAAGATCAAAAAGAGAGTAGTACGTTATGCCGAAAATCCCACTATCTGTACCCGTTATATTCCCTAATATAAAAGCTAAAAAAATAGCTACTAGAACAATTACAGGGCTTTGCTTTTTCTTTTTAGTCATCTTTTCCTACAATTTTTTATCTTATGAATCTTAAAAATTGTAGGGGATAAATCTAGAGAAAGCAACTTTTTTTTACTTTACCGAGGAAATACTTTGGCTTTCCTCGGTCTGGTAAGATTTTTTTTAGACAGGAAAATCCATTGTTGTAGTGGCAGCAGAATTTGAAACAGCGGCATTACCGGTAGAAATCCCTGTAATGTTAGCATTAATTGCCTGGCTTGTATTGCTTGTATTGGCATTCGTAGCGGACATGCTATAGTCAAGATTCGTTTGGATGGCCTGACTTTGGGCTATAGCATACTGCGTGGCAGCAATTTCTGTTTGGATAACATTTTCCCATATTGTGATGCCGCTCTGGGCCATAGTGCTTAGTGCAGAGAATAGTGCTTGAGTTTTCATAACTCTTGACATCGTCGTGCTATTAAGGAGTTTGTCCCCAGCCTCTGAAATAAAGTTTGACATAGAGGTTGACATAGAGGTTGACATAGCGCCACTCCCTGCATCCTCTACATCTCCACCTTCCTCTTTGGTCTTGGCTGAGTTTTTAGAATCTTGCATAGAGCTGTTTTTTGAGGCTGTAGTCGCGTTTTGGGTATTTTCAGAGCTTGAAGGACTATCTTTGGGAGCTTGGTTTGGGTGTGCCTCTATAGCGTCTGCTTTTGCGCTGTCGCCAGCGCCGCCATCTCCTTCAGATAAACCAAGCCGCTCGCTTTCTTGTGCTGCATTGTTCTCAGCGCTCTGTGATGCAGCTTCAGCAGAGTCAGTACCTTCTTGTTCAATTGCTGCATCACTGGTGCTATCTACTGATGCATCCATTGCTGCATCTACTTCAGGAGCGGCCTCTTCCCCTCCGCAACACATAAGAGCTATATTAACGGCAATCATTTCAGCACCTACAATGGCTTCTGAAGTGGCTTCCTCTACAAGATCTTTATTTAAATTTGGATTTATAGCCATACAAAGGTCGACGATAGCTATGGTAGCCAGCTTGTTGCCGCTTTGTACCATTAGTATGGGATTGCAAAGCATTGATGCAACAAGGGGTGTTAGAATTTCTTTTGCTAAGGTTGTATTTATTCCGGGAAATGCTTTAGCTAAGGCCTCAACCAGCCCTTGGACTACAGAATTCGTGATTAAGTCGTCTAGTTTTTGGCCACCTTGGAACATTAATATGGGATCACACAATAGGTATGCGACAAACGGGGTTATGATTGTTGTTAATAAGGATTTATCCAATCCAGGGATCGCTTTAGCAAGGCCGTCAACTAATTCTTTAGTTATAAAAACCGTGGGGGTATTTAGCGCAGTTTCAACAGGCTTCATTACCGATTTAAGATCACCTTGTATGGCGCTCATCGTAGTCTTATTCAAAATGTCAGACACCTGTGATTTGCTTACTACGTGTGACGGTCCTCCGCAAGAGGCAGAAGCTGTGTTAACGGCCCAAGCAATAGCACTAGATTCAACACTTATCACCATAGGGGTAACGATTTTTGATAGTGTTTTAAAAGGGCTAAAGCATTTCCCCATGATACCACCGACTTTAGCGGCTTGTTTAGCTTCGTTCATCTGATGTATTTCCGTTTTTACTTCCTTTTGAGTATTTGCATTTACCGCTGTTGATATTGTTGCGCTGTAGTTTCCTATGTTGGCATTAGTGGTGTCGACAAAAGACTCGTAAGAATCAAGATAGCTAAGGCCTAGAGCAGCATTACATGCAAAGTCTCCAACAGCCATTTCTGTCGTTTGATAGGAGCTTGAATCTAGAGCGGTAGTAGTGGAGGTAGAATCTGAACCTGATTTAGGGTTGCCGGTTAGAAAATCGCTTAAGGAGTTATAATTAGTTATCAGGTTTGAAAAACCATTAGCTGTAGCAGTTGCCGCCTCAGGAGAGGCTCCCTTATATGTTACGAGAAGGCTTGCTAAAGCTGAAGGGGTATTTGCAAAGGCAACGGCTATCCCAGCACAGGCCAGGGTGAATTCCTTTTGTATCTGGTTCATTACACCATGTGTTGCATTAAAAGAGGCTCCTGCGTTGGAGATAGTGTTTAATGTGTTAGCTAAGTTAGTTACGTTTTCAAGGTGAGGGCAAATATTGCTGATATCGTTTGGTTTCAATCCAAGAGTTGTAGCAGACGCTATAAAGTTTGGAGCTAATTGACTCATGTTATTTGCGAATTTGGTTGTATTCAAAACCGGCTGATAGGGAGAGCTGTCAGCAACCTCTTTAAACGTTTTCCCCATAAGAGCAGCCGCTTGCTTTTCGATGTTTGCAGCAGTATTTGATGTATTCGAAGTGTCGAGTGCTTTTGGGCCGGCTAGTTGGGTTTGTCCGGATTCACTAATAGGTCCTGGACCTCCACCTGAACCTCCTCCTGGACCTCCTCCTTTTCCTTGATCTGATGGGTCTTTGGAGGTTTCTTGCACTACTTGAGATTCTGATAAACCAGTCCCGCTAGTGGCTTCGTTACCCTCAGAG
>CANNLR010000061.1 GCA_947505635.1 Chlamydiota bacterium | reverse complement strand
CATTCAATAAAAATATGATCATAGATTTCCATGATCACATTTTCGGATAGGTCTATCTTAGAAATTAGATAAGAAAAAAGAACATTATTTTCATCAAATTTAGGAAGAGCTTCTAGTAGCATTCCTAGATCAATGTATTCTAATAAAGAGACCCAAGGAAGACTTACTTTAACCGACTGATCTTGAGATATAATACCGGTATTTCTACAACTTTCTATAAAGGAATTTTCAACGTCGGTAGAGGTTATTTTTCTTAGTAATTTATTATCTATAAAAGCTTTCATAGGATTTAGAATACAGGGTTGTATTTTTTTTTGAAAGAATTGATTTATAGAAATAGAGGGAATTTGATATAGGAATAGGTAGATTACAAAAAGATGATTATGACAATAAATTCCTCAGTTTCCTCCTTTAAAAAAGTTCTTCCATATGCTTTGGTGGTCTTTTTTGGGTATGTAGGTTTTTCTTTACCCTTACCTATACTACCTGAGATGTTCTTAGATTCAGAACTTGGCATTTTTCCTTCTTCTTATTCTAGGGAATGGAAAACAACTCTTTTAGGAATCGTAATGGCAGCCTATCCTTGCGGGCAGTTGATTGGATCTCCTATTTTAGGAAAATGTTCTGATAAATGGGGAAGAAAAAAAATTATTCTTCTTTCTTTATTTGGCTCTATGATTGGATATATATTTACGGCTCTTGCTACGGATCGAGCTAGTGTTGCTTGTATCTTCTCAGGACTTTTTATTTGTGGTCTTTGTGAAGGGAATGTGGCTATTGCACAATCTGTTGTAGCAGATATTGCTTCTCCTGAAGAAGAAAGTCAAAAGGTCTCTTATTTTGGATGGATTAATCTATTTACCTGTTTTGCCTTTATTATAGGGCCCATTATAGGAGGGCAACTCTCCAATTCTTCGCTTGTTTCTTGGTTTACTTTTTCTACCCCTTTTTGGATAGCCTCTTTTATGACTTTCATTGGGATTTGTATTGTATTGAAATTTTCTAAAGAAACACGAAAAAAAGATGAAAAAGAATCTCTAGGGTATTGGGCGAGCTTTCGAAAAGGAATGGGTCATAAACCCCTTCGTAGGATCTATTTAATTAATTTCTTTTTAGCCTTTGGGTATTTTTCTTATTTTAGATTTTTCCCTGTCTATATTGAACAAGCCTTTTCTTTTAACTCAGCTATGTTAGGATATACCATCGCGTATGGTTCTATTACTTTTGCTATTTTTTCAGCTTTGTTCTTGAAAAAGATAGCAAAATGGATGAAGCCTCATAAAGCTGTTGCTCTTTTTTCTTTAGGCCTAGCTTTTTCCTTTTTTTTAGTTTTAGCTCCCACCTCCGTTGTAGGCCTTTTTTCTGTTATTCCCTTGGTAGGTCTTTGTTTATCTGTTGTGATGACCTACGCTGCTATTTTAGTTTCAAATGCTTCTTCTGTTGAATTCCAAGGACAGGCTTTTGGTTGTTTAACCTCTGTTCAAGTAGCTGCAGAAGTTTTAGTTAGTTTAATAGGGGGAGTTCTTGCAGGGTTTTTCACGCCCCTTCCTATGATTGTTGGCTCTTGTATGCTAGGAATAGCCGCCTTTATTTTACTTGCTTCTAAAAGAATTCGAATGCATCCTCTTTGATAAAATTTAAGACAGGTCTTTTTATGTTACAGGGTTCTATTGTTGCTCTGATTACCCCTTTTAAGGCAGATGGTGCGATTGATTGGGCTAGTTTTCAAAAATTAGTATCTTGGCAGATTAAGCAAGGGTCTGATGCCCTTGTTATTTGTGGATCAACAGGAGAATCTTCTACTTTATCCTCTTTAGAGCAAAAACAGCTTATTGAAATGGCTGTTTTGGAAGCTAAAGGACGGATTCCCATCATAGCAGGAACGGGAAGTAACGATACAAGAATAGCTGTAGAAAGAACAAAAGAAGCTAAAGAAGCAGGAGCTGATGCTTGTCTTGTCATATTCCCTTATTATAACAAACCTACTTTTGAAGGATGTAAGGCTCATTTTGAAAAAATTAGCCAGTGTAACTTGCCCATTATTATATATCATCATCCAGGTAGAACCGGTCTTTGTTTTTCTCCCAAACAATTAGCAGAGTTTTGCACTCTACCTAATATTGTAGGACTAAAGGAAGCTTCTGGCAATGTAGAAGCTAGTTCGGAGTTTATACGACTAAGCAATGTTCCTCTTTTTTCTGGGGATGATTCCCTAGCCCTACCCTTAATTGCTATGGGAGCTAAAGGATCAATTTCTATTACAGGGAACATCCGTCCTCAAGAATGGTCTAATTTCATTCAAACAGCCCTAAAAGGTGAAATAACTGAAGCTAGACGACTCTTCCTGTCGCTATCTAGCATTTGTCAAGCCATGGTCCTGGAAACGAATCCTCAATGCATTAAATATGCTATGAGTCTAGAGGGGCATTGTACCCCATTTTTACGTCTTCCTTTACTTATTCCTCAAGAAAAGACACAAAATCAGATAAAGGCTTTGTTTTAGAAATTCCCACACTAATTTTTTTATTAAATGCGTTATCATGTGAACAGTAATTAATTACGATTAATTACTGTTTTACATAATTTTATTAATTTACGTTTTAAATAATAAATATGGTAAATATAGAATATAAAGCAACGTAGGGGGAGTATATGACAGAGCCTATAACACCACCGAGTGGAAAGTCGGTCACAACAACGCAAGAAGCACATAAGACAGAAGGTACCCCTTCCAGAGTAAATTTGGGTACTGAGAGCGTATCCAAAACAGCTGAGGCAGCAAATAATGTGTACGAGGGAACTCCTAAAGCTGGAACTGTAGGGGGAAGTGGTTCGCTAGGGAAAACCGGAGTAACTACAGCTGGTGGTGAGACCAATCCTAAAACTGAAGAAGCTGTAGGAAAAAGGGATCCTCTTAAAGGAGAATTTTCGAAAAAAGAAAGTACGAAAACAAAACTCTCTCCAGAAGAGAGGGCGCAAAATAGAGAGAATAGAAAAGCGGCTCTCATGCAAGCAGGCGCGGCAACTAGAAGTGCGAGAGAAACTTTTAGGGAAGGAATAGCTAAAGAATTAGAAAAAATGGATGCTGAAGGTGGTTTATCAGGGACAATCGTAGGTCAAGAATTTATAAAAGAAGCGGAGAGGTCTATGGGTAGTTTTCCATCAGAGGTGCCATCTCCAAAAGTAAAAGATGGATCGACTACCAAGGAAGAATCTGAAGTAGAACCCCCCAAAAGCGCTTCACCAGGATTTGTAGATCATCAAGAGAAATTTAAGGGAACTTTAGCGGAAATAGAAAAGAAACCTTCTCTTCGTAATAGTACAGCAACAGCAGATGGTTCAGCGCCTAATGTTTTGAGTGAAGAAGCTACCAAAAGTGCTCAAAAAGCAACTGGTAGACATCAGGATGCTAAAACAACTGCTGCAAAACAGCAAGAGGCAGAGCGTAAGTTAGCAGAGGAAAACGCTGCTATTAGTCAACAACAAGATAGACAAAAAACCTAAATAAAATTAGATCTGTATGTTTAGATTGTACGCCTGTACTTGCTCATGTCGATTTAGAATGGGTTTAATTTCCTTTTTAAGGAATTCCCGTACTTGTTCTGGGGCTCTTCCTACAAAGTGCATAGGATCTAGGGCCTCTTGGAGTTCTTGATAAGTTAAACTAAATAAGGGGTCTTCTGAAATAAGCTTAAGAAGATCTTCTTTGATCCCCTCTTCTTTCCATTTTTTTGCCACTGTTTGGCTATGTACGCGAAGAGCTTCATGAATAACTTGCCTATCTTGTCCCTTATTAAAAGAAGCTGTTAAAATGTGTTCTGTTCCTAAGAAACCAATCTCTTCTTTAAGGTGATGTTCTATGATTTTAGGATACACAACTAGATTAGAACTGATGTAGTGATATAAATTAATAATAGAGTCAGCTGCTAAAAAAGCTTCTGGAAGAGAGAGCCTTCGATTAGAAGAATCATCAAGACTTCTTTCGAGCCATTGTGTTGCTGCTGTATAGATAGGGTTGGCTTGTAGAGATAGAAGAAATCTAGCTAATCCACACATTCTTTCTGATCGATTAGGATTTCTCTTATAAGGCATAGCAGAGGATCCTACTTGTTTTTCTCCAAAAGGCTCTTCCATTTCTTTCATATGAGCGAGAAGTCTGATGTCAGTTCCGAATTTGTGAGCAGAAACAGCAATAGAGCAAAGACAGTTTATAATGCGAACATCTTGTTTTCTTGTATAAGTTTGTCCAGAAATAGGAAGGATTTTGGTAAATCCCATTTCTTCTGCGATCATTTCTTCTAATTTTTGTATTTTATGGGGATTTTCTTCAAAAAGAGCCATATAAGAGGCTTGTGTCCCGGTAGCTCCTTTGACGCCAAAAAAATAAAGCTGCTCTTGTGTAGCGATGAGATCTTGTAAATCCATGAGAAGATCTTGCAGCCAAAGGCACATTCTTTTTCCGACAGTTGTAGGCTGGGCTGTTTGAAGATGAGTATAGCTTAAACAAGCTAGATCGGCGTAGGATTCAGCTTGAGTACTTAGGTTGCGAATTGTATCTACCAATTTCTCTTTAATGATTTTTAGCCCTTCTTTCATGAGGTAAAGGTCTGTGTTGTCTGTGATGTAGCAAGAAGTAGCTCCAAGATGGATGACTCCTTTGGCTTCAGGACACACATCTCCAAAGGCATGAATATGGGCCATTACATCGTGGCCTAATTGTTTTTCATAGTAAGCTACCCTTTTAAAATCGATATCATGTACTTTTTTTTCCATAGCTAAGACTTGCTCTGCTCGAATAGGAAGCCCTAAATTTCTTTGCGCTCTTGCAAGAGCTACCCAAAGCTTTCTCCAAATAGAGTATCTATACTCAGAAGAAAAGATTTTTAGCATCTCTTTGCTGGCATATCTAGTGGATAAGGGAGATTCGAAACGGGGCTCTTCGGAGTGCATAGAAATCCTTTTTACTCGACAATTTGTTTTTGCAAAGTGTCTAAAAGTTCTTGGGCCTTTTTTTTCTGTATATTGCTTAACTGTACAGAATTTAGAGAAAGGAAGGTAGAAATTTTTTGTAAACTTCGTAGTAGAGTAATCCCAAGATTCTGAGCTCGTCTATCTTTATCAGATAAAGGAAAGGCTTTACGAATATAATCTAAGAGTACTTGTTTTGTTTCCCCATTGTAGTTTTTGATGATCTCTTCTTTTAAAGGAAAAGGGCCTGGACGACTTGCCAAAGTATAAGCAGCTTGTCTTGGCATCTCATCTAATTTGGGTAGAAGGGCTCCTGGAAGTTGTTGATGGAGCTCAAAATATTGCAAGAAATTATAAGGAGTTTGTCTATTGCCATAGACTTGAATGAGCCAAAAAGTAAAAGCCCCTTCTTTGTATTTTTTAAGAATTTCTTGAGCTTTCTTGATGCGTTCTCCATGTAAAATGGCTGCTTGGTTATTAATAGCTTTAACTTCTGAGGTAAGAGAAGAGAGGGAAATGAGATCTTGATGGATATCTTGATCTTCTTCTTTATATTCTTGGAGTAAGATCTTTAAAGATTCTAACTCTTTATCATTTAAGGCAGACACTTTAAATACGCCAGAAAAACTAGAAAGATTTCCTCTAGAAGAAAGTTCTGCTAGGGTGGACATTTTAGAAAGCTTTTCCGTTGGTGCTTTTAACCGCTCTGTAAGAAGAGAATTCATTTTAGACATGTGTAAAGCCGCTTTACATTCGTTGTAGGAGTTCTTTTGTAAGCTCAATATAATCTTGAGCTGCCCGACTTTTGGGAGCTGTCTCAAAGACAGGTTTCCCAAAGACGGAGGATTCTGCTATGGATACATCTCTTCGTATTTTATTAGCCAAGATTTTTTTAGGAAAGGTAGTTTCAATAACATCTAAAAAAGTCATATTGCTTTTCCCTCTAGGATTCCAAAAAGAAAGAGCGACTCCCAGTACTTGTAAGGTGTGTCTTTGAGAAATATTTTCTAAAAATAAGGATAATCTTTGAAGCCCCTTGACACTGTAAAATTCAGGGGTAGCACAAACTAAGGAATATTGAGAGGCAATTAAAGCTGACTCTGTTAACCAGCAAAGAGAAGGAGGGGTATCAATGAGAATAGTATCAAAATCGAGGGGATTTAAGATTTCTTTTAATTTTTCATGAGAATAACGATCTCCTGCAAGGGTTCCTGTCACCTCTACCCTTTCTAACCAGGTATCTGCTGGGATTAAAGAAAGATTAGGGATGCAAGTTGGGACAATCACGTCATGGATTCCTTTTGTGCCTTGCAAGACAGCCGCCATGCTGTCTTGCGCATCGGGATCAAAGCCAAGCCCCGTTGTTAGATTAGCCTGTGCATCAAAATCAATAAGCAATACCTTTTGATTATGAAATTTTGCTAAAGCCGCTCCAATATGTAAGGAAGTAGAGGTTTTAGCTGTACCACCCTTAAAACTGCTGATGGCGATTCTATTCATCTTTAACCCCTTTGGAAAAATAAGACTCTAAAGAACGATCATTCTTTTCTTTAAGAAGAGATTCTATGAATTTGGAAAGAATCATTTCCCCATGAAGCATGTTATCTCTTGTTCGCAGAGCTATCGTTTTATTTTCTATTTCCTTATCGCCGACTGTTATCATATAATTTACTTGATCTAGCTGAGCTGTGCGGATTTTTTTGTTTACAGACTCGCTTGTATGATCTACTTCACAAAGAAGGCCTGCTTTTTTGATTTCTCGACAGACTTCTTGTGCATATTCATTATGTCGATCAGCTACTGTTAAAATTCTTACCTGTACAGGACTTAACCAAAGAGGGAATTTACCTACAAAGTGTTCGATAAGAATTCCAAAGAAGCGCTCTACAGAGCCAAAAAGAGCTCTATGGATCATTACAGGTCTTTTAGTTAATCCATCGCTATCCATGTACTCTAAAGCAAATTTTTCGGGAAGAGCCATGTCAAGTTGAATGGTTCCACATTGCCAGGATCTTCCTAAGGCATCTTTGATGTGGATATCGATTTTAGGTCCATAAAAGGCTCCATCCCCTTCATTGATCCGATAAGGCTGGCCCCATTCATCTAAAGCTCCTTGTAATCCCTTAGTAGCTATATCCCAGTCTTCTTCTGTTCCTATACTTTTATCAGGTTTTGTAGATAGCTCTAAGCGATAAGGTAAGCCAAAGGTAGAATAAGTTTTTTCTACAAGAGAAAGAACTTGTAGAATTTCTAATTTGATCTCAGAGGGCTTCATAAAAAGATGAGCATCATCTTGATGGAAGCTTCGAACTCTAAAAAGACCGCTAAGGGCTCCGGAAGCCTCATGTCTATGTACATGTCCTAATTCTGCTACCCGAAGGGGGAGCTCGCGGTAACTGTGATTTTGTGTTTTATAATAAAGCATACATCCGGGACAGTTCATGGGCTTAATGGCGAATTGTCTTTCTTCAATGCCAAAAGCATACATATTTTCTCGGTAGTGTTCCCAATGTCCTGAAGTTTCCCAAAGCTGCTGACTCATAAGTTGAGGAGTCTTTATTTCTATATAGCCGGCTTCTGTGTGGAGCTCTCTCCAAAATTCAATTAGTTTATTCCAAATGATCATTCCCTTAGGATGGATAAAGGGCATTCCGGGAGCTTGTTCTTCTAAAGAGAAAAGACCGAGTCTAGGCCCTAAGATTTTATGATCCCTTTTTTTAGCTTCTTCTAAGATAAAAAGATATTCTTTAAGTTGTTTTCTATCGGGAAAAGAGATGGCATAGATCCTTGTCAACATTTCTTTTGTAGAATCCCCTTTCCAATAGGCTCCAGATGTTTTTAGGACCTTAAAAGCTTTAATTTTCCCTAAATTAGGAAGGTGAGGTCCTCTACAAAGATCGAAGAACTCTCCTTGACGATAGGCGCTAAAGGTTCCTTCTGGGAATCCTCGGATGAGTTCTTGTTTGTAAGGATTATGAGCAAAAGCATCTAAGGCTTCTTCTCTAGAGGCAAATTCATAACGTTTAGGATGATGATTTTCTTCAACAACCTTTAGGACTTCTTTTTCAATTCTTTCAAAATCATCTTCTGAAATGGTTAAGTTCGCAAAATCATAATAAAGGCCCCCTTCTATGGCAGGTCCTATCGTCGGTTTAGCATTTGGCCAAAGACGTAAAATAGCTTGGGCTAGTACGTGAGCGGATGTATGCCAAAATACTTCTTTTCCTTTAGGATCATCAAAATGGAGGAAAAAGACTTGATCTCCGTCTTGTAAAGGAGAGATGAGGTCTTTAGGAATTCCCCCGATTTCTACGGCTAAGGATTCATGAGGCCCCCGTAAGTTGAGCTTTTCTGCTAGATCTTTTGCAGAAGCTCCTTCGGGGAGTTCAATATGCTGTTGATTGTTTTTTATATAAATATTCACAGGTTTTCAACTCCGGATGTGCGTTGTTATCAAGAAAAATGGTAGTCCAATTGTAATCGAAGAGAGCAACAAATTACAAATGCAAAAGTAATTTTTCTTAAGAAAGATCTTATTTTGATCCTACGGACACATGCAAACTTTGACCTTCAGGGCGGAGTTAGAGTGTCTCTTAAAATTTTGCATTCTGTGTAATTTCTAAACCCGATACAATATGAGATATGAGCGTCATAGCAAAGATCTGTAAGGATAGGTCGAAAGTGCCCTCCGAAATTACTAATCGATAACCAAAATTTGGGCAGCAGGAATCCTCTTCCTTTAAGGAGAGAAGAATGTCAATTGCAAACCTCTAGGCTTTCGTGGTAGTATTTTTTTCTAGATATTATAGGGAGGATGATCGTGCGTAGAGTTTTTACTTTTTTAAGTTTCTTAATTACTTCTTCAGCTTTTGCCTTATACAATGGTTCGCCCACTCTTCCAGAAATGCCAGAAAATGCCTTTTTTCTTCCCAAAGACTCTGCTTTTTCTTTGAAAGCAAATTACGAGGGAGATTTAGTCTTAGGACGAAATCTTAAGGCTTCTTCTTTTTCTGATCCTAATATTCATTCTTTATTTAACGGAGCCGAAGTCTCTTTTGGATTTATTGACAGGGTAGAGTTGTACACTCTTTTAGGGGGCTTTAACAGCACTGTATCCGCTTTTCAAGATTCTTCTTATTGTAAGTTTAAAATAAAAGAAAGCTTTGGTGGAGCCGTTGGAGTTAGAGCTATTGGAATTTTTTGGGGTGAAACAAAATTAGGTTTTGATGCGAAATATTTCTATGGATGGCCTAACTTAGAGTCTTTACAAAAGGGTTCAAAGACCGTAAAAGCCTCTGCAAGCAGCGATCAAAGTGAGTGGCAAGTCGGAGTAGCTCTTTCACAGAAATTCGCCATTTTTACTCCTTATGTCGGAGTTAATTATTCTAAATTTACATTGAATTTCAGTAAATTCTCTCATGATATTTTTTCTGGAAAAATCAAAATAGAAAATAGTTCTCCTTTCGGATTCTTAATTGGATTGGGGATTTGTGGGGGTAAAGGAGTGTTTTTTGATTTTGAAGCAAGATTTTTTGATGAGTATGCTCTTTCTTCTGCATTAGGTTTTCGATTTTAATTTATTTTACACATTGTTTATTTATTCTGAGTTTGTTTAAGATATTTATCTTAAATAAATTCAGGAGAATGCAATGATAGGTAGTAATTTCGATCATATTAGAAATTTT
>CANNLR010000060.1 GCA_947505635.1 Chlamydiota bacterium | reverse complement strand
TTTATAAGCCTTACAAACGGAAAAAATGGCATTGCATACCATTTGAGATCCTAATAGTGAAGAGGCTCTTATGTTTGAATAAACGTTGTTATGCAAAGAGACTCTATTCCAACAGCGATGCTCATGTGCATAAGGAGAGATTTGATTACAGGCATCTATGTACGCTGTAGCTAATTCAGATAGGTCTTTTTTATCAGAACTCGAAGTCTTTGCTTTTATAGCAATTGTCCTTTTCATCAAACCCATCCCTAAAAGAAAGTGTTACTATGCATCAGAAAAAGATTTTATTACAAGTCAAAAAGAAGCGCTCCCTCCCCGTCCTGAAGGACAAGGTTTCCGCGCCGTCAAGAGGATGAAAAAACAGGTTAAAGAGGCATACAAGAACTGCAGTCTTATTTGGGGATTCTATCCCATGCCAATCAACATACATTGTCTCAAGCTATGAAGAATGCGTACTGGGTACGGCCAAATGTCGATTAAGACGACTTTTTTAAATTTTATAAAAAAGTTATCAATCTTATTATTTCCCACGTGAGGAGTGAAGGCTTGCCTTCACTCCTTACTCAAACGACGCTTCGCGGTTCAAAAAACACCCCTTAGACAAAGCAAAATAAAACCTTCTCTTCCATTTTTTTTATTTTCTCTTCAAGGTTTTAGCTCCCTCAAGTTGCCAAGTATCAAAAGAACAAAAATCCAAGGACCCTCTCAAAACCTAAGTAGTCAAGTGTCGAGGACCGAACTCCTCAGGGCCCCAACGCCGTTGATGTCCTGGCCATAGCGGTCGTCGTCGACTTCGGGGCCGTGAACGGCGGAGAAGGCGCCAACAATAACAGGATAACTTTGAGTTCGCTCTTGACAGCGCGTATAGGTACATGGCTTATCACTAAATCGACGCTCGCCTGATTTAAAATACTTTGTAGAAATACAAACAACAGCTTTTAGTGTTGTAGGAACTTCATAAGGGTCGTGCCTATCTAAGTTAGCAACTAATCCTTCTTGAATCGTATAAGGCTTATATCTGCTTTCGGGAATAACATCCCCCGTCATGAAAACCCAACCAGATTTAAGAACGCCGGTATTGCCATGTGCAATAACTATAGGATTCCATATAGCTCTATAGCCGGTGGGGTTTTCTGGAAACTTCTCCTTTAAGACTCCTCCAAAGCTATTTAATGTAAGAGGCTCTCCATTTATCGTTTTAGGAACCCATGTAACCATATGAGTTTGACCTATTCTTTTCCCTGGAAATGCCGGACAGGGCTTATTTAACTCTTTATAGATGTTTTTGGAAAAAAAGGTATCCTCACCTTCTGTATCTACATCTTTTTTACAGTACGTCTTCCAGTCTTTGCTATTAAAAGCAAAGTCTCTATAGACAACTCTATCTTTCAAGCTAGGACTTCTTTCATAAGGAAGAGTGCTAACTACTGCATTTCTTCTTTCATCTACAAGGCAAACGTTCCTAAGATCGGGTAACTTTAAATAAGAAAAAATAAGCCTCTCAACATCATAAGAAAGCCCGTTGATATAAGATTTTTTCTCATCAATTTGAGTGGATCCGGCTGCCGCAGCCGGAGGAACGCTAGCTTTTACCCCACCAATACTATTTATCATAACAACCTAAACTTAAATTAAAAACTTCTTAACGAATCAGAATAATATAAATATAAAATAAAAACCAGAAAATTTTCAATTACGTAAGTGCAAAATGAAAATGTTTTGACTATTAATCTGAAATAAAATTAATTAAATTTATTTTTTGCACTAAAAACAATAGGATACAAAATGATTTCAGGCAAGATTTTAGACTTACCATAATAAGTAGTACCATTCAAAAGCAGTACGAACAAAATCCAACAGCTACTGTAATCACAGGACTTGCCCTAGGAGCAATAGGAATAGTTACTCTAGCACGTCAATTCAATTGCCCGAAAAAAATACCCTCAGATGTGTGTTGCGACTTTAAACTTCCCCTTTCAACAAGAGGGCGTTTTGAATACGACAGGCTAGACAACGTTGCACACGTCTATCCGGCAAAATTCGACTTTTGGACTCTACGCTGGGTTGAATCAAAAGAACCTTTCTGGATCCATGACTTCGATTAAAACTAAAGTACCTGAATTCAAAAATCTAATGCACCACATTACATAAATGTGGCAACTTTAAATGATGAAATACAAAAGATTGACCTTAGAAGAAAGAGAACAGATCCATGCCTTGGTTAAGCAAGTCATGACAAATCGAGAAATTTCTTTAACCTTGAATCGTTCTCACACAACGATTTAAAAAGAGCTAAAGCGATGTGGAACTAAGTTTGAATAATCCCCTTCAAAAGCCGATAAAAAAACTAGTTGGTGCGATAGAACCTTGAATTCAGCTTCTATAAATTATTACCGATTTATTCAAAGAAAACAGAACCTTAAGATTCTGTTTTTGCTTGAGCTGACCTTACTTTGCTGATGAACAAATTTTATCAAATAAATCCTGATAAATCTTATAAGGATCTTGAATAGGTGAACTATCTTTTCTTTTTGTTGTAGATAATGCAGGATATTGGACACGTCCTGTAGCTACATTATAGGAACCGTCTTCTATACCACTAGGAGCAACATTATATGAACCACTGTTCGAAGAAATAACTGAAGAGTTTCTTGGATATTCAATTCGATTTGTGGTGACATTAATAGTCATAAAATTCTCCATTTAATTTAAATATTGTCATTTTTATTCAATATTAAAAATTTATAATAACATTATGCTATAAATTATAATCAATAATCGAACTAAATAGCAATAGTTAAAATAATAATATAATAAATTAAATATTTAAATTGTTAAATAGATTAACGCTAGATGATGAGGCTTTGCCATCTAGCGTTAATCTACTCTTAGGAAAAGACTTTATTTGAGATATTTTTCGCAAAACTCTAAAAGGACCTCTTGCGTCCTTTTTAAAGATTCATCACTATGAATGGATGAAAGAAAGCAAGCTTCTTGCTGTGCAGGGGGAAAGTAAATCCCCCGATGAAATAGATAATGATAAAACTGCTTAAAAAGCACAGGATCTAATCCTTTAAGATCCTCTTGGCAAGTCACCTTTCTTACACCAAAAAAAAGTGTAAAAAAAGAGCCAATACGATGAACGCAAACATTGCTTTTATGAAGATCAATCCAATGAATAAAAGGATCCAAAAGAGCTTTGGTCTTCCTTTCTAAAGTCTCATAAAAAAAAGGCATTTGAATTTGCTTCAACGCTGCTAACCCTGCTGCTAGCGCTAAAGGATTCCCTGAAAGGGTCCCTGCTTGATAAACTCCCCCTAAAGGAGCTAAAAGATCCATGATTTCTCTTTTTCCTCCAAAGGCTGCTAAAGGCAATCCCCCACCTACAATCTTACCTAAACAGGTAAGATCTGGTATTATATTATAATGACTTTGAGCGCCCCCCAATCCTACTCTAAATCCTGTGATCACCTCATCAAAGATTAAAAGAGCCCCTGCTTTTTTTGTTTCATTTCTTAGGGTCTGTAAAAATTCTTTCGTTCCTGGGACAACACCCATATTAGCGGCAATGGGCTCTACGATAACAGCTGCAATATCTTTATAGGTACAAAAGGCTTTTTTGACAGCTTCGACATCATTATAGGGCAAGGAGATTGTATACTTAACTGTTTCTTCAGGAACTCCTAAAGAAGAAGATTCAAGTAAAAAACTGACACCAGATCCTGCTTGCACTAAAAACGGATCTGCATGTCCATGATAATTGCCATTAAACTTAATGACATACGATCTTTTTGTATATCCTCTTGCCAAGCGAAGAGCTGACATTGTAGCCTCTGTTCCTGAAGAAACAAAACGGATCTTTTCTATAGAAGGCATTAATAAAGTGATTTGGCAAGCCATCTGACTTTCTAAGGCAGTCGTAATGCCGAAGGAAGAACCTTTCTCTAACTGAGTTTGTACAGCAATTTTAATAGAAGGATGAACATGTCCTAAGATTAAAGAGCCCCAACTCATACAATAGTCGATATAGCTATTGCCATCTACATCTACTACCTTATCTGCTATCCCTCTTTCTACAATAAGAGGAGTAAGATCTAATCCTTGGAAGGCCCTAACAGGAGAACTTACCCCTCCAGGAATCCTAAAAGCACTCTCTTTAAAAACAGTTTCTGTACAGGGTCTTGAACATATCATATATAATCGTTTGCAAAGTTTTCAAAACACCATCATAATCCTATTTATATAAAAAAATAAACGGATGTTTTTTAGTTGATAGATTCTAAGCGTTTTTTTTTCCTTTTGGGATGTTTTCTTTCGATAAATGCCTTTGCCGACCTATCTTATAAGATAGAGTATATTGGCATTGAAGATACCCTTGCCCTTAAAATGATTAAATCAACGACCCAACTAAGCACCTTACAAAAAACACTTCCTGACTCTGCTCAAGCCTTACGCTATAGGGCAGAATCGGATATTCCTGAAATACTCAAGATACTACATTCTCAAGGATACTATGAAGCCTGTGTCCAGATCCAAGTAGAAGAACGGGCTCCTGGAGCTATCGTTTTTGTCATTGCGTATTTAGGTCCAGCTTATACAATTTCCTCTTTCACCCTTAGCCTTTTTCAAGGATCTAAAGAGCATTGTTTATCTTGCGAAAAGCTACAAACCTCCGACTTAGGGATTAAACTAAATTCCAGAATTCAAGCGAGCAAAGTCATTAATGCTGAACTAAAAGCTTTAGAGCAATTATCTCAATGTGGATACCCCCTTGCCTTTATTGCGGATCGATCTATTGTTGCAGATGGAGATACCAAGACAGTTAGCATCACAATCGGTATTGATTCAGGCCCTCTGTCTTATTTTGGTCCTCTATCCGTTAATGGGAACAAGACAGTAAAGCCCTTATTTTTTGAACAAAGGATCGAATGGAAAATAGGAGACACTTACTCTGCAAATAAAATAGAAGAAACACAAAAAGCCTTAACGGATACAGGTCTTTTTAGCTCCGTTTCCATTACCCACAAAGACCCTCTACCCCAAGACAACTCTCTTCCCATAAATATCGATGTCAATGAAAGTAAACATAAAAGCATCTATGGCGGGGTTAGTTATCAAACATATTACGGGCCCGGTCTCACCTTTGGATGGGAGCATCGAAACATCCAAGGACTCGGAAGAAGACTTAGCTTACAAGGGGATGTTACAAGAAGAAGTCATGTTGGAGTTGGAACTTACCTCATTCCTAATTTCTTACGAGTAAACCAAGATTACGTATGGCAAGTAAAAGCAAATCACCTCGATATCCTCCCTTATTCTGAAAGAAGTTACCATGTCACTAATCGACTAGAAAGAAAGTTTAGCAAAAAACTTCGCCTTGCTTTTGGGGTAGAAGGAGAAAGACTTTTTGTCGATTCAAGTGCACAAAATGGAGAATATTGGATTCTAGACATTCCTATTTTTCTTGGACTTAACGGGGCAAACGATTTACTAAATCCTACTAAAGGGATAAACTTGGAGTACCGAGTGATCCCTGCTTTTGCCTTTTCTCCTGATCGAAACTTTTACCTCACACAAAAACTCTCCTTTAGCCATTACCTACCTGTCGATTCAGATCACACTGTGACCTTCGCACAAAAAATTTCTGGAGGGACCATATTAAGTGGCCGAGAAGAAGAGATCCCCGTCCCGAGAAGATTTTTTGGAGGATCCGAAGAAGAACTTCGTGGCTACGCCTATTATTCTGTCAGCCCCCTAAACAAACAAAACAAACCTATAGGGGGAAGGTCTGCTCTATATTATACGTTTGAAACACGTCTACGTTTGACAAAAACAATCGGAATCGTCCCTTTCTTTGACATGGGAAACGTTACAGAAAACCAATTATTGATTCCTTCTGGCAAATGGCTAAAATCTGTCGGATGTGGAGCTAGGTATTTTTCTTTTATAGGTCCCTTCCGCTTAGATATTGGGTTTCCTTTAAATCCCAGAAAGGGCATAGATAAAAAATTTAGGATATTAATTAGTGTGGGGCAAAGTTTTTAGATGAGAAAATCATCCCGTTTTTACCACTTTTATTTTCTTTCTTTTTGCGGGATCTTTGTCCTCATCCTTTTTGCCTTTTTATTTATGCAAACCCAAGCTTTTCGAAACTACTTAACAACAATTGTTGTAGCTGAAGCGGAAAAAAATAACATCACTTTAAAAATTGATAATTTACAAGGATTAGCTCCCTTAAAATGGTCTTGTGAAAAAGCTACCTTTTCTTGGAAAGATGGCAAAGAACTCCTTCTAGAAAGAGTTAATGTAAGGATTGCTTTTTTTCCCCTTTTTAAAAAACAACTCTCTATCAGTTTTATCCGAGCACATAACCTCACCTTCTCTTTTTACTCTTGGAAAGAGGCTGTCATCCCCTTTTCCCAAACCCACTTACCCGACCTCCCCTTTTATATATCTGCAAAAACAGTTCAAATCAAAAAGCTCACCTTACAAGATCTTAAAGAGAAAAAAGAGCTCAATCTCAGTCTGATGGGTCGAGCAAAAATCCATAAAGATTTAAAAGAGATGCAATTCGATCTCATTTTAATAGAACCTCTTTTAGATAACACCTTACATGTACAGATGTTATCTTCAGAAAAAAAAGAAAGTATCAATGCAAAAGTCCACCTACTGCTTAAAAACAGCCAAAACATCTTTGACTTCTTCCATATCCCCTTAGAAACTTCCTTAGAGACCTCTATTAGATGCTGGGGGAAGTGGTCTTACTGGCAAGAAGTAAAGCAAAAAACTAAAGGCTCTGCCCTTTGTTTTTCTGCCAAATCCGAAATAGATTTCTTGTCTTTTCCAAAACTTCCTTTCCTGAATAGGAAATGGTCTTTAGATACACAAGTTTCCCTCTTTTCAGATCTTTCTTCGTCTTGTGAAAATATTTCCATCGAAAGCAACTGGCTTCGCTTCTTAGGAAAAGCCTCCTTCTCTAAAGAACTAACCCCTTTAGATGGCTCTGCCATCCTTAGTTTAGAGGACATTAAAGAAATATCCTCCTTTTCTCCTCTGCCTATATCAGGAAAGATAGAAGCTAAAATAGGTCTTAAAAACAATGCCTTTCTTCTTTCTATTCTCTCTCCTACTTTAACAATAGGAAGAGAACTTTTTTCTCCAGCTGACTTTAAAATAAACTCCAGCTTGCAAGAATCTAAATGGACAGGAACAATCTCTTGCTTTTTAAAAAATCCAAATCTTTCCTGGGAAGGATCTTCCGATTTCATCCTACACACCTCAGAGCTTGAAATACAAGATATCACGTTACATGCAAAAGAAATGAAATTTTCAGGTTCCGGATCTTTAGACTTAACAAACTATGCCGCCGAAGGTTCTTTTTTCCTTTTGATTCCTGAGCTTAGACCTTTCCGCACCCTATTTCCTGAGTCTGAACTTGAAGGAAAACTAGGAGGCAGCTGCTCTTTTTCTTATAAAGAAAAAGATCTTTCCCTTCTCACTCATCTCATCGCCAAGAATATTAGATATCAAAGTTCCTTACTTAATAGTGGAATCTTAGATATAGATGCAACAAATCTACTTACAAAACCCTCTGGGTCTTTCTTAGTAGAGTGTGAAAATCTTCTCACCAAAAAAGGACAACTTGCAAAGCTTCATTTCAATTCAAAGCCGACTGAGCATAACAACCAAAGCTATACTTTAGAGGCCTTCGGAGATTGGAAACAAAAATTCCATCTTTCTTCTACAGGTTTTTGGGAAAAAGAACATTCTTATTGGACCATCACTTCAGATCTTTGTCAGGGAAATATCTTTAACCAAGCTTTTTATATACACCCCTTTACCTTAGAGAAAAAAGAAGATATCCTCTCCTTACAAAATTACTCTTTAGAAGTTGGAGGAGGAACTCTTTTTGCTGAGTACTCTTCAGGAAAAAACATGGCTAAGATCAACACAAAAGCTTCCCATCTGCCCCTAGATGTACTTACCCTTTTCTATCCTAACATCTCCTTACAAGGCTACGCTTCTTTTGAAGGATCCTTTTTAGGAAATAAAGACCACTCTGAAGGATATTTTATAGCTACATTAGAAGAAGGAACTCTTCCCTCCCTTCAAGCTAAAGGCTCTTTACAAATCCATTTTAACCCTAAAAATGCGCAAATACATACACATCTTTATGCTACCAAAAATCAATTCCTAGACTGGACAGCTACACTACCTGTCACCTACGAATACTCTCCTTTTCATGTTGCCCTTAATGATCTAGGTCCTATAGCAAGCGAGTGGACCTCTCAAGGGGATATAGATGCTATTTTTAACTTTTTACAAATGCCAAATCAAAAAACATCTGGATTGCTCACCTCTCATTTCCTCCTTTCAGGAACTCCACAAAGCCCTTACCTATATGGCGAAATGGATATACAAAATGGTTTATATGAAAATTATTTTACAGGAACACGTGGAAGAAATATTGAAGCCTCTCTTACAGCCTCTGGCTCTTCTTTATATCTAAATACATTCTCTGTCTTAGGAAAAAAAGAAGGAACTCTAAAAGCCAAAGGGAATCTACTTTTAGATAAACAAAAAGGATTCCCTTTTATCGTTAACTCTACTTTAGACGGTTTTTATTTTATTCAGTCCAATTTACTTGAAGCAAAGACAACAGGGAGTCTCTCTATCGAGGGGAATACCGAAAGCTCTAAAGCTACAGGAAATTTAAAAATAGACTCCGCAACCTTTACCATCTCAGACAATCTACCTCAAGAAATTCCAACACTTCCCGTTGTACATATTAATAAGCCTATCCACCTGCAGCAGTCTGAAATCATCCCCTCTTCAGAATACCCTATAAACTTAGATCTTCATTTAACAGCTGATAATACAGTTCTCATTAAAGGACGTGGGTTAGATTCAAAGTGGCATGGAAATATTGACCTTAAAGGAACGCCTACCAAATTAATAGGTAATGGTTCTTTAACTCTTGAAAAAGGAGAATTCACCTTTTCAGGAAAAACCTTTACCTTGCTGCAAGGGGATCTTTCATTTTCCGATAAACCAGGACAAGAAGCGTATCTTGCCATTACAGGGCAGTTAAGGCTTCCAAGTGCAACCATTATCGCAAATTTACAAGGGCCCCTAACCTCACCTCGATTAACTTTTCAATCCATTCCTCAGCTTCCTACAAGCTCTATCCTTTCTTTAATCCTATTTAATAAAGAGATCTCAGAGATCTCTCCTCTACAAGCTCTACAGCTTGCTCAAGTAGTTATGTCTCTTTCTGGCAACGGAGGCCCTGATGTCTTAGGAGCTATTCGCAAAAGCATAGGGGTGGATAAGTTAAATATTTCTGGAAAAGATGGATCCGATGAAATTGCTTTACAAATTGGCTGGTGCATTTCCCATGGGATCACAGTCTCCCTTTCTCAAAGTGCGACAAGCAGTGATATTACAATTGAAGTCGATTTAAAAAATGGATTTCTCTTTGAAGCGGAAACGCAAAACCAAGAAGAGGGAAAGTTCTCCTTAAAATGGAACCACAATTACTAACTCTTTTCTACGTTACATGGATAACCGTAACGATAACATTATCACTAAGGCGGCCTGAAGTTGCATATTTAACAAGCGCTTTGGGTAGATCCTCAGGTCTATTGCAGTTTACTCGTTCTACGATCTCAGCTTCGTTATGATCTTTAAGTCCGTCACTAGTTATGACAACAACGTCATCTTTTTGCAATGAGCTTATTGTCATTTTAGATTTATGGGTATTTGCCTTATAATCAGCTTTACCCAAGGCGCGACTTATAGTGCTTTAATTTTACATTGACAGTATGGCCCTGTCTAAAGCATCAGTGAACTTTGTAACTTTAGGCAACAGTTCTCGAACCTTTACCTTCATGTTAGCCCAGTATTTTTCAATAGGA
>CANNLR010000059.1 GCA_947505635.1 Chlamydiota bacterium | reverse complement strand
TCAAGGAGGGCTTAATGTTAAAAAAAGTGTTTTTTGTTTTTTCTTGTATGGGAATTTTTGTGTCTAGTCTTATTTCCTATGAATTTGCTATTGCAACAATGTTTAAAGATGAAGCTCCCTATCTAAAGGAATGGATCGAATACCATCTTATGGTTGGAGCTGAGCATTTTTGGTTATATAATAATTCCAGTACAGATAATTGGAAAGAAGTATTGGATCCTTATATTAAAAAAGGGTTAGTTGAAGTTTTTTATTGGCCTTCATTCATAGTTGCTGGGGCAAATCCAAAAGAGTATCCTTATAAATTGCAAGCAGAAGCTGTGAAACATTCGTTAAGAAAAGCTAAAGGCAAGACGGTTTGGCTTGCTTTTATTGATATAGATGAATTTTTCTTGCCGAAAAAAAATAAAACAGTTCCAGAATGTTTGAATATGTATTTTTCTGAGGTGTCTGCGGTTTTCGTGAGCTGGCGTAGCTTTGGGACTAATGGAATGTATATTCCAAAAGGAGACCCTTTGCTCTGTCATCTTACAGCCTGTGCAAGAAATGATCATCTTAAGAATACAAATGGAAAAAGTATTTGGCGTCCAGAAGAAATTGATGTTGATAGTGTATGGTGGGTTCATTGGGCTCAGCTTAACTCTAAAGGAAGATACGTGAATGACAATGGGGAAGACATGATTCTTGATGGGGCAAAAGTTGGATGGAAGTGGAAGCCATGCAATGAGTATATATGCTTAAATCATTATTTTTTTAGAGATGAAGGTTTTTTTCGTGAAAGAAGGCTTCCTATTGCGGAAAAAAATTGGAGTGACTATTCCGTAGGAACTTTATGGCAATATTATAGGGAGTTTGGAGAATGTCAAGATTTGTCAATGAGGGATTTTATTCAAATAGAACACCCAGACATGTATAATAAGTATTGGAAAAACTATGAGTAATCTTTAAGGAAATACTCGTTCTTCACTGAGAATAGAATAGAGTTTTTTTCCTGTATCTGCTTGCGCTGCTTGGTCTCTTAGCCAAGCAGACATCGCATATCCTACATAGTTTCTGCTGCTTTGTTTCATAAAGACATCAAGAGGAAGAATAAAGGCAAAGCCCTTATCGTGGTATCTATGCCCATTTAATTTTTCGTTTGCATTGGTAAGCGCATACCAAAGGGAAAAACGCATTCCACTTGAAAAATAACGTCCGATTTCAAAACGAGCTCCAACATCTTTTGCAAGAAATCTTCCTGCTGTGATTTTACAATCCATACAAAGAGGTTTGTAGTCATAATAAAGATCTAGAAAACATTGAAACCCTGTGAAGGGAAGATGCTCTACTTTTGTTCCATCAAATTTTCTTACTTTATAAAAAAAACCAATTCCATCGTATCGTCTTTTCCAAACAGTAGCGCATTCTACTCCAATAGCAAAAGGAGAGTTTACGGGATAGTAGAGGAATTCTGTTGCAGCCCCTGCATAAGCAGCTTCAAAAAAACCGGTAGCAAGGCGATAGAAGAATCCTTTTTTTAGGTTCCAAGAGCGTTGTATGAAGGCTTGCTCTGGATGTAGGGTATTGGTCTGATGGTATTTCATTGAATCAGATCTGACAACAAACATATGAGAAGGGTTGAGTCGATCAACTCCTGTCATGCCTTTGGTATTAGAAACGATGGAGTAGCTAAAAAGAGTTTTATAATAGTAGTCATTAAATAAGTACCCTTCAGGCGCTGCTACGGCACTAAGATTGCATTTGAATTTTCCTTGAGTATTACCAAAAAAACTGATGAATCGAGGTCTTAGGGTAAATGTCCAGATAGGTTGAGTCCTTTTAAATAATACGATGGATTCATATTCACTAGGAAGAGGAAGGGCTTCTTCCATGGGAGAAAGAGTTTGCAATTCAAAAGGGCCTAGGGTTCCTTGTCTATATCGATATAGATCTTGCACTTCGAATCTGTAAGATTGGCAAGGAAGAGCTGTTGCTTCGATAGTAACGGTTACTGATGTAATATCAGAGGGGGTCAAAGCCGCTAAGATGTTTTGGATTCTTTCTTTTACAAGAGAATGATCTCTATATCTATTATTAACAACAGTTAGCCAAAGTTCTTTTTTCCCCAAGTGAAATTGTAGATGAGCTTTGTAAAGTTCTAAACCTTGATCGCCAAAAGCATAAGCGAGTTCATGGGCAAAGTCTTCTTCTAGCCGAATCGCTCCTAAAGGTTCTATGTCAACAGGAGATTTATATGTTTTGGGGTCATTGGTTTTAGCAAAAAAACCTTTTGTTGTTCCAAGTGGATAGCGAAAAGATCCTGCAACGGCTGCTTTTTCTCCTCGAAGGGAACTTACAGAAAGTTGAAAATATTCAAAGGCTAAAAAAGAGATTCCTGCATTAACAGGGCTTTTTACGGTACGCCCGCTTGGATGCTCGTGAGGGTAATCTTTATAGTCGTTGGCGTCATATTCTGCTTGTAAAGTAAGGTTTTTGAAAAAAGTTTTTTTATGATGAAAGGGGGACCAAGCCAATCCTCCAAAAAAACCTTTTATGCGACCATGACCCCACCCTAGGGTACATTCAAAGTTGTAATCAGCAAATGTTTTGGTGGCTACAACATATTGTGCGTTGAATCTTTTTGTTCCTATGAAATCTTGGGCTCCGATAGAAATAAGGGGAAGGAAGGGAATATCCTCTGATGGTGTCAAAATCCCCAATTTAATATTACCCATTCTTTCTGCATCATCTCCGAATCCCTCATTTCCAAAGCCTGGCTCTATAATTCCTTTATAGACAAGGTAATTAGCTGAGAGTTCAATTCGGTCAAATGGTTGAATATTAAGCCCATAGATGTTGTAAGGAGGAGCGAAGGCTCCGCCTAGAGCCGTCATTCCTGGTGTATTCATCCGAGCCGAGGGCATGGTATAGTAGCCTGCCATCATAGAGAAATTGTAGAAAACAGGAGGAGTGTCTTTAATTTTTTGATTAATTTTTTCAACAAGAATTAAGTCTTTTAACAGACAGGACGCACTATCATCTTCTGAAGACAAAGAGAAGCCTTTTGTCACGGAGCTTAGGGTCAGAAAAATAAGACAAATGTGTTTCATGATAAAAAAATCTTTTTCTAGAGTAACCAATCAAGGTAAAGAGAGAGGTTGTTTTTTTCAAGAAAGATCAAGATATGTTTAATTAATTTTTAAATGTTTTAATTGAAGATAATTAAATCAGTGCATATACTCTCAGAGGAAAGGGATGGAAGCGACTAGAACAAGTGATCCGTCTCGTCTTGAATTTCAGCAGGGGAATATAATCTACATGAGTTATCTTAAAGACTTTCAAAAACATATCGCAAATCATAATTATCCATACTTTATAAAGCTCTGGGAAGAGTACTGCTCAGGAGATGAACTGGACGGAATAGAGCTCATTGAAGTATTCAAAGCCGTAAAAAATGCTTCTTTTGTAGAGCTATTTGGTAAGCAAGTTGAGCGAGTCCTACCGCTTTGGGAAAAAATGCCAGATAAGCAGTTAGCTCACGAGGTATTTAGATTAGTTGTTGATATAGAAAATACTCAAAATTCCAAAATGGGAGAGCGAGTTTTTGAATATTTAAAAAATCGTTATGGAGATGAGCCTAATTTTAATGAAAAAATTCGTTTGATCAACTTTAGAAATAAAGATAAGTTTCAAGGGGCTATTAGCAACTATGAACTTTTATCTCACATTGATAAGGGAAATTTTGTTTTTCATACAGCAGGTTGGGGTGTCGGGGTTATTGTAGATCATTCTGCTTTGAGAGAACAACTTACCTTGGAATTCGATTATGTAGCCGGCAAAAAAGACCTTCCTTTTGCGACTGCATTTAAAACCTTGTTGCCTATTTCTAAGGATCATTTTCTTGCAAAACGTTTTGGGAATCCTGATGAGTTAGAAAAATATGCAAAAGAAAATTCTGTGGAATTTATTCGGATGCTACTGCGCGACTTAGGATCTAAAACAGCTTCTGATATTAAAGATGAAGTGTGTGAACTTGTGATTCCAACAGAAGAGTGGGCAAAGTGGTGGCAAAATGCTCGTAGTAAAGTTAGAAAAGATACGATGATTGAAACGCCGAAGGATTTGAAAGGGGTATTTCGTATAAGAGAATCGGAAGAAACTCACGAAGAAAGACTTCAAAGAGTTTTTGAAAGTAAGCCTGATGTAGATACTTTGATTCAAATGATCCATTCCTTTGTAAAGGATTTTCCAGAGACTCTAAAAAGTGTTCAGTTTAAGAAAAATTTAGTGATGAAGTTAGAAGAGATCTTAGAATATCCAGAGGTTACTCCTGAGCAACAATTACAATTGGATTTCTTTTTGCAAGATCTAAAGTCAGACAAGCAAGAAGAGGAAGTCAGCCAGTTGATACAAGAAGTTCAGACAGCGAAAGGGGTATTAGAGTTAGTAAATAAAATACAAGTACTGGCCTTTAAAAAGAGAGTTCTGACGGTAATACGTCAGAAAAGAGCTGAATGGCAAGATTTGTTTTTGAATATTTTATTAGCTTTAGACCAGAGCTCTTTAAGAGATTATGTTTTAGGTGAACTTTTAGAAGTTGGAAAAGAAGAAGAAGTAAAGGGCAAAATAGAAGAACTTTGTCGTCATCCTTCTGTTCATCCTGATGCATTCATTTGGTGTTTTCAAAAAGTTATGGGAACCAAAAAATTTCTCTTTTCTGATAAAAATGGACGCATTCGATTTTTTGAAGTCTTTTTGATTCTACTCAGCCAAATTGAGCAGAAAGCAGAAGAAAGAGATCTAGTAAGAAAAATGCATGGGATCTTATCTGCAGGTAGATTTGCTATAGTCAGAGAAATGATGCAATTAGCTTCTAAAGAAGAAGTGCAAGAATTTTTACTTTTGGCAACAAAATGTCATTCTATTGATGATCATGATATTAAAATCCTACATTCTTTGGCAGAAGTTGCCCACCCATCGCTTGCAAAGGCTAAGAAGAAATCAAAAGATTCTTCTTCAGAAGACGCAAATGTTATCTGGACAACAGAGCAAGGATATGCAAAGTTGCAACAGAGAATTCAACATATTGCAACTGTTGAAACGGTTGAGACTGCTAAAGAGATTGAGATAGCAAGATCTCATGGAGACTTAAGAGAGAATGCAGAATTTAAAGCTTCTTTAGAAAAAAGAGATCGGTTACAAGGTGAGCTGAAGAATTTATCTGATCAATTGAGTATGGCTCGTATTATTACAACGCAAGATATTGTTTTAGATAAAGTTGGAATTGGTTCTGTTGTTTCTTGTAAGAGTTCTAAAGGTCAAGAAGTGCAGTATACTTTACTCGGCCCTTGGGATGCAGATCCAGAAAAAAATATTTTAGCCTTTCAATCAAAGCTAGCACAGACTATGAAAGGATGTTCTGTAGGGGATGCTTTCCAGTTTCAAGGGGAAATGTTTACCATTACAGGGATTGCCAGTTATCTGTAGCCTAGAACAAAGATAAGTTGAGGAAGAGATGGAATTAGTTATTGCTAGTACAAATATGAACAAAGTAAGAGAATTCCGCTCTTTGCTCAAACCCTTTGGATGGGATGTCTTGTCTTTACGCGATTTCCCTGAGTATGTTCCCCCTGAAGAAACAGGGGTGACATTTCAAGAAAATGCTGAGATTAAAGCAAGATCTGCTGTAGCCTCTTTAAATCGATGGGTTTTAGCAGACGACTCAGGTCTTGTCGTTCCTTCTTTGAAAGGAGCTCCTGGCGTCCACTCTTCTTCTTATGCAGGAGAAGGGGTCACTGATTTAGAAAATCGAATAAAACTTCTTTCTGCTATGAAAGGGTTTCAAGATACGGATCGATTTGCCTATTTTGAGTGCTCTATTTGTATAGCATCTCCAGAAAGAGAAATAAAGTTATTTCGTGGCCTTTGTGAAGGATCTATCTTAGAAGAAGGAAAGGGTGCCAACGGTTTTGGTTATGATGCTATTTTTAGAAAACATGAATACAATAAGACATTTGCTGAGCTTGATGAAGAAGTGAAAAATAAAATTTCTCATCGTAGAAAAGCGTTTGATAAGGCCTTAATATTCTTAGAATCCCTCCAAGAACATGCAATATTGGATTGATGGATATAATCTTCTTTTTAAGGTGCCTCGTTTGCAGGGGACCTTAGAAGAAAAAAGAAGACAACTCATTTTAGATCTCAACGATCTAGCTAAAAAAGCGCAACTTTCTTTTGTCCTAGTATTTGATGCCAATGATAAAGATCGTTCTTTGGACAGTAGATCCAACTATGACGCCCTAGAAATTATCTACACCACTTCTAAAAAAACAGCCGATGAAGCGATCTTAGAAAGAGTGGAAGCCGTTCGTCATCCAGCGACAGTCTGTGTTGTTTCCTCCGATAAAGGATTAACCTCTCAGGTAAGAGCTCTTGGAGCTCAGGTCCTTTCTCTTTCAGAATTTTGTCTTTTTCTTGATAAAAAACGATTACAAAAGCAGAAGGGAAGATCTAGTACAGAATGTCAGGAATCGCCTAAAGAGACGGCTCGGTTATTAGGGATTTTTGAAGATAGATTTCGTTTGAAAAATAAAGAATAATTTATTGAATACAAATACTTGCCTTTCAGTCTGTTTTAAGATAAAATAAACAGTATAAGAAAAACAAAAAAAGAGCGGTTTAATGAATACTAATACAAATCAAATTTTTACTATACCAACATTCGATGCTGCGTTTAAATGGATTTTAAGTTTAGACTCCATTCGACCCTCATTTTTTCATGCTTTTCTTCCTGACCTTACCATTGAAACTTCTGAACGGTTGGATGACCATATGAATCCTGTTCAGGCTTTGCAGCTTGTACGTCATTTTGTTCATGATGAAAAAACGCAAAAGATCATCGATAACTTAGGGCAAGCGGGTTTGTTAGAGGTTCATGTTGCCAATCTAGAAGAAGAATTAAAGCATAATAAGGCCGCTACGGAATTTCTAAATACTATTATAGCTCGATTTGAAGACATTAAAAAGTCCTTCCCAAAACCAAGATTTGATGGAACGATGGATTTTGTTTGTCGATTGAATACAGGGGAGTGTGCTCTCATAGAAATGCAGGTAGCTCCACAAGACTACTGGGATAGAAGAGCTCTTGCTTATGCTGCTGCCTTATACGGCAATCAAATGAGAGAGGGAACAAAATGGGGTGAGATCAAAAGAGTGATCGCCATTAATATCCTTGGAGGTGGACATGAGGAGCGTTCTCATTGGAAAGATACGCCAGATCAATATATGAGGCAATACAAAATGCAAGAACAGCTTCATGGCGAAGCTAGGTTCCTGGATGGCATAGAGCTTATTCAATATTCTCTTGAAAATGCTCCTAAAGAGTTCAAGACGCAAGAGCAAAAGGACTGGCTACTTTTTTTTAAAAATGCGCATAATATGACGGAGAAGGATGTGACGGAGCAGATTAAAACACCGGCAGTTTTAGTCGCTTTTGAACGAGCAAGGATAAAAGACCTTCCATCTGAAGTGCGTAAAAGCTATGAGGCGGAAGATGCAGAGTATAATAGATTTTCTATACATAATGCCGAAACTTTTGCTAATGGTAGAGTAGAAGGTAAAGCAGAAGGTGTGATAGAAGGCAAGAAAGAAGGTGTGATAGAAGGCAAGAAAGAAGCGGCTCGCAATTTACTTAAATTGGGTTTTGCCATTACCGCTATTTCTGAAGCATGTGGTTTATCAGAGGAAGAAATCAAGTCTTTGTAAATAAATGGGCTTATTTTTTAAATCAGCGCAAAAAACAACAGATGAAGATATACTTTTATTATCGGCTCGGACTTGGTTATTTAAAAAAAAAACATGAGGCGCTTGGTCGCTATTCTTGGTCTGTAAATGACTTAAAAAATTACTATTTCATAGATAAAAAACAGTGCGTTACAAATCGGATTAATTGTGTATATTTTAAATCCCAGCGTTGACTTTGCTTTTAAAAAGATCTTTGGTACGGAAGAAAATAAAGATCTCCTCATTTCTTTTATTAATGCTGTTCTTTCAGAAGAAGATCAGGCCGTCGAGATTTCCCTTTTAAATCCTTATAGCCTTCTCGATGTTAGGGGGAGCAAAGGGTTTATTTTTGACATCAGAGCTAAAGATGTTAAAAATAGATATTTTAAGATCGAAATACAGTTTAGAGATGAAGGTGATTATGATGAGTGTGCTTTGCAAGAATGGGCTAAACTTTATGGAGATCGAACAGATGATAGTAAGGACTGCTTCATTTCGCGGAAAACAATAGCTATTCACATTCATTACTTTCTTTGCATTTTAAATAATAAAAATTATGCTAATAAGTTTAGTCTTGCAGGAAAAAGCTCAACTCAGCCGTACGTTCAAGACCTAGTGATTTATACAATTGAGCTGGATAAATTTGTTGGCAAAGCAAGTGGAGATATTAATCTGATACTTCCTCGCATTAAAAATAGTTTAGATCGTTGGGTTGCTTTTTTGACCAATGGGCCTCATTTGGATCGTAATAATTTACCCAAAGAGCTAATTGATGATCTTTATATAAAAAAAGCTTTAGACGTTTTAAATACACTCCACTTAAATAAAGAAGAGGATGAGATTTACGAAAACCACTTAAAGTGGCTGAGAATAGTGACTAGTGCGATTAAAAAAGCTAAAGCAAGAGGTTGGGAAGAAGGTCTTGCTGAGGCTAAAAGAGAAGGTAAAGCAAAAGAAATGGCTCGCAATTTACTTAAGTTGGGTATTGCCAGTACCGCTATTTCTGAAGCATGTGGTTTGTCGGAGGAAGAAATCAGATCTTTGTAAGTCTACCGGAGAATCAGAAAATCGTGTAGCCCTTTTTATAGGAGGCTCAAAAGTTATCTTGATGTCACTCAAGAAGAGGGAGATCTAATCCTTCGATAAGAGTGAAAATAGCATCTAAATCTCCTTCAACTACATTGTACAGATTTGTTGATACAGTTTTGAAAGAGAAAGAATCGATGTTTTAGCAGATAAAAGGTCTTGATTCTGTCGTGATCGTAAAGTGGCCACTTTTTCCTGTTTGCTTCGCTGTTTTGCGCATAAAATTAATTCCCAAGAGTCGAATAGCTTTGCCACTTCGTAGAAAAGGCTGATAATAGGACTTCTCTTCAATTTGGGTTAAAGCACTTTTTGCTGACTTGTTGAACTTGATTTCGACAATATATAAAAGCTTGGGAAGCTCTAAGACAAGATCAATAGCCCCATCTGCTGTTGCATGCTCAGCTAATGTCTTTACTCCGGAAGCTTGAAAGGTCGCAATTAAAAGAGCATGGTAAAATTTTTCCCTAGATATGTGTAATTTTGAAGGAATAAAAGAACATAGTATTTTTAAAAGGGATGTGATTTTTTCAATATCTTCGCGAGATAAAGCTGTAAATAACTCAGTTGAAAAGGTTGATACTTCAGGCACGTTAATATTTAATAAAATACTCATCATGTGCCTTTGTAGGGCAGCTTGCACTTCTAAGTTGGGAAATCCTAAGGTATATATTCCATCTGCAAAACTTTTGATGGTGAGATATCCTGTTTGCAACATTAAAGCAGGCAGAGGAATAGCATTTACATCAAAATATTTAGGCTCAACTTCGCTCATTCGAAATTCTTCCATATGAAAGATAGCAGAATTTTTCTTAGCATACTCTTTTTTTAGGATTTCTATTAAAAAAGAAGGAGTCCCAGAGTCGAACCAATAGTTCCCGGATTTCTCATTACGGAGAGCTTTGATAAAAGAAAAAGGATTATATACAGTGGGGGCATTTTCTGTGAAACGATACCCGTTATATAATTCTTTTAACTCAATTCTTAAATCATTAAGAGAAACTTTTTTTTGCTCCGCTATTTTCTCTAAATAGGGAATAAAATATTCGTCAATTTCTTTTTCTGTGTACCCACAGACACAAGCAAATCCAGGCATATTAGAAACATCTTCTGGATG
>CANNLR010000058.1 GCA_947505635.1 Chlamydiota bacterium | reverse complement strand
GGGTAGTCTCTGATTCAGAAGTAGATCCGGAGCTTGATGAGCTAGCATTGGCGGAGATTGCAGCAAGGCTCGTTAAAAGAGTTTGTAGGGTTGTTGCATTACTGACAGAGCTGGTTGTATCTGGAGGTGTTTGATCAGTAGCTGTTGTAGCTTTTGTTTGTCCTGAGTCACCTGTTGATTGTCCAATTGTTGACATGATATTCTCCCGTTTTTATCTTAATTTCATGTTATCATATAATTATTAATTTAATATATTAATTAATATCGAATTAATTGAAATTAATTATGAATTAATTGTAAAATACATACTTCGTGTGCTTTGGAGGTATAATGAAAAAGGCTTTTTTAATATCTTGCGTAGGATGCGCTTGTCTTTGTTTAGGAATGAGTCAAAATGGGAAATTAGGAACTGACTGGCAGCCCCCTTCTACGATAACTGAATTTTTAGCAGAAGAAGATCATGTAAAGCTTTCTATTAAGGCTTTAGGTTCTGAAGAAAGTGAAAAATATTTGAAAAAAGATCTTTTAGACATGGGATATCAACCGGTTGAAGTGACCATTGAAAATGGATCTTCAGATCCATACTTGTTTTCTCCAGATTCAGTAGCTCTTCCTTTAGAAGAAGGGGGTAAAATAGCTAAAAAAATCCTTTATGCCGCTCTTCCTAGAGCTATAGGGTTCAAGATAGCTAGCCTCTTTTTTTGGCCTATTAGTATTCCAAGTGCGATAGATAGTATCTTAACTAATAAAAATTATCGTAAACTAAAAAAGCAGTTACAATCAAAAGCTGTAAGACAAGAAGTTATTGCTCCCTACTCTAGTGTTCATAGGGTGTTTTTTGTCCGATCTGAGAACTGTCAAAATTCTTTTGATGTAACATTAGAAAATCAAGAGACCTTAGAAAGTAAGGTGTTCCACGTAGAGGGACTTTTAGAAAAAAATCTACAAACAATAGAGGCTCTTCCCATCGTTGTAGAAAACTACTATCTAAACCACGAGTAATACTTTCTCGTGGTTTAGATTTGCCCTGATTAGGAGTTTTTAATCTGGGCCGAAGAGACCATACTCATCGCTGAAGAAACCAAGCTTGCAGCGGCTTGTAAAGAAGCCACTCCTAATGCTTGTATTTGCTGGTTTGTTGATAGAGAAAAGCCCATCATCGTAGCTAGTGCGCCAATTTCTTTTGCATTAGCTGTTTGGGTGGCTGCTGCTACAGCGCCTGCTTGGGTTGCCATCGTGCCAAGAGAGTTTCCTATTTGCTCTATAGCTTGAGATTTCATTGTGACTTTTTGCATATTAGCATTCATCGTATCTTGAGCAATCCTCATACCTTCTCTAGAACTATTAGATACTTGTCCTCTTTCAGCAGTATTTAATGGACGGTTACCGTTCTTTCCTGTGATAGCGTCTGCTGTTCTTTGCTCGACATTATCCCCTGTTAGTTTTCCACGTTGCAGTAGAGTCGTTTGATCAGGGGTTAGTGTTGCCTCATTAGGTTGTCCCACTCCGTTAGAAGCAGGATTGCCTGGTTGGTCCTGACCTCTTCCTCCTTTACCGTCCCCAGCTTGACCATCTGAGCCCTCCTTAAAAGTGTTTACTGAGCTTGTTGGGTTTTGATCGCTTGTTAGGTCTTGAGTAGTAGTTGTAGCAGCATTAGCGTTTTTCGCAGATTCGCTATCCTTGGAGACTGTAGCACTAATTTGGGTCTCTGTAGAACTTCCTGGGACAGCGGTGGCTGTAGGACTTCCTGAGGCTGGGGGAGTGATAGCATTAACTTGTTGGTCAGCAGGAACTTGTTGGCCAGCGTTGGCTGTAGGACTTCCTGAGGCTGGGGGAGTGATAGCATTAACTTGTTGGTCAGCAGGAACTTGTTGGCCAGCGTTGGTTGTAGAGTTTACTTGGTCAGCGGTGGCAGGACTACCTGCTGTTTTATTGGAGATAGAGGGGCTACTTCTATCCGCTGGATCTGTTTTTTGGATAGGGACGGAATTAGGAGTAGTGGCTATGTCAGTAGGTGCAGTCCCCTTGGAAAGAGAGGTGTCCCCAACTGGAGATGTGGTGTGGGTAACTGGCGGTGGTGGCTCGGGGTTATTTTCAAGAGCTTTTTGTGTAGTATTGAATCCGGCAGTTTCGTCAACTGGCGCTTTAAGTGTGCTATATCCGACGCTTGCACCAGCTGCAGTTCCGCTTATTACAGCTCCTGCGATGGCTGCATCGGCTGCTTCTATTGTGGCATTTTTTTCCTGTTTTGCTGAGGAAACTGTGTCATTCATTTGTCCTTCGGCAGAAGATAGGGCCATTTGGATACCAGATATAGACAGTGTCTGTGCATTTTCTGCCATGACATAAGAGCTTTCATCTGCTTTTTCCATAAGCTCTGCTACATATCCACCTGTGCCCTCTGCAGATTGAGAAAAGTTATAACCTGAATCGTCGGAACTGCTTCCTGAATCGCCTCTTGAATTACCTCCTGAATTACCTCCTGAATTTTTACCGGATCCGGGAGAGTCGTCTGTATTGCCAGAGTCTGGAGGAAGATCGCCAGGCACACCCTCAGGTCCGGGGCCTGTTGCAACACCGTCTGCAAAGGCAGCACTTTCTGCGCAAGAGGCTGTCATGTTTAGTAGCATAGCAGTCATAGCTGCCATGCCGTCAGAGCTTCCTCCTGGTTGATTTGCAGTGCCTACTGCTGCAGCGCCAGCTCCATGACCTGTTCCTCCAACACCTCCAGCTCCTCCTGCTGCTGCTCCTCCTCCTGCTCCTCCTCCTGCTCCTGCTCCTCCAACTGGTCCTTCGACTGGCATACGTCCTCCAAAAAATATATGTTATCTATTTAATATACATAATATCAGTATAAACTTAATATTTCAGTTTTATTTTTTAACTATATTTAATTAACTATGTTATTATGTTTCTTGTTAATGAATTAAAAATAAATAAATTTATTTATATGGTCAGTTTGGAGATGGAGTAAAATGTCTTTTTAGTGAAATGGAGGTTATTTAAGTGAGGGTTCATCGATTTGAAAGAGATGTTTGTCTAGTAAGATCTTTGCATAGCTCAAAGCCTCATCTAGAGAGTCCTCATCCTTGAGGTTTTCGAGTATTGTAGTTAGTTTTTTAGTTAAGTATGTGACGGGGCTATCTTTGAGGGGATATATTATTCTTTAGATTTGTAGCTGTAGGGTTTTACCTGTTTCTTCGATAAATTGAGAGATAATACTTTCGTTGATATTTTGAAGAATTTCCTTAAGATCCGTACCCGAAGGACTCGTTGGAGCCTTTTTCCACAATAATGTAACTGAGAAATGATAATCACTATAAGCTTTTAATTTTATAGGCTGTTGTATAGATGCCGCTTAGAGGGGTAATTTTTTCAATTCTGCCTAATAACGGTTTCAATTCAGCACGTAATTCATCCGAGACCACGCAGCCTGCCCCTAGACTAGATTTTAAGATTCTTAGAAAGGCAACGTCTGCTGTTGTTAGCTTACCTTCTAAGCCTATATTTTTTGCACAAGTTAGTTGTAATCTTAACTAATAGTTTTGTAAGTTTGTATATAATATTTCTTTTGTTTGATTAATTGTTATGATTGTAAATTTTTTATTTAAAATAAACAAAAGTATTAATGTGGAATTATATTTTAAAATTGAGAAATAAATCTAATTTAAAGAAAAAGATGAAAAGGTTAGAGAAAAGCGTTTGTTTTTTTGTAGAAGATCATGATATCTTGTCTATTATCTTGATAAGAATTTACCGAATGAGAGGTTTTTTGTGGCAAAGTTAATTTTTGATAACTCCGAAGAGGAGGTAATAATAGCAGATGGTTCTGATATTATAGAGGCTTGTGAAGAACAAGGTGTCCCTTTTGCTTGTACGGAAGGTGTTTGTGGTACTTGTGTAATCGAAGTGACAGAGGGAATGGAAAATACATCTCCTTTTACGCAAGAAGAGAAGGATTTTTTGGGAGAGCAAGATAAGGAAAGACTTGCTTGTCAATGTAAAATTCTTGGCGGTTGCGTAAGAATTAATTTCTAAATTAAACATTACAACAAGGAAGAGTATGATTACAAAAGAGATGACAATTGAGGAAATCCTAAAAGACTTCCCACAAAAAAGTCAAAAGTTGGCACAAGAACTAACACAGTCAGGCCTCCATTGTGTTGGCTGTGGAGCCGCTACTTGGGAAACGTTAGAATCAGGTGTTTTAGGGCATGGATTTACTGAAGAGATGCTAGGGGGACTTATCGAAAGATTGAATACGATTTTGCAAGAAAAATCAGATCCTAGTATTATTGCTATGACAAAACGTGCAGCTGACAAGTTCAAAGAGATTCTTGCCGAAGAAGACAAGGTAGGGTATGGACTACGCTTTGGAGATCAAGCAGGGGGATGTAGTGGTTTTGAGTATATCTTAGACTACTCAGCAGCTCCTAATGACGCAGAAGATGTTGTTTTTTCTTCTCATGGCGTTGATATCCATGTGAATAAAAATAGAGTTGAGCGGTTATTGGGTGCAGAGATCGACTATGTTGATGGGCTCAATGGATCCGGGTTTAAAGTTTCTAATCCAAATGCCCGCGGTGGTTGTGGCTGTGGAAAATCCCAAAGTTATTAAATAAGTAAAAAAGCCTGTCTTAATGCTTTAAGACAGGCTTTTTTTTGTTTATCTACGCAGTTCAAGGAAACACTATGCAGTCAGAAAATCCTCCCAAAGAAAAGTTTAGAACGATTTTGCTTTTTGGCCCTCCAGGATCTGGAAAAGGCACTTTAGGTAAATTTTTAAGTACAGCAGGCAATCATTTTCATCTTTCATCAGGAGATATCTTTCGAGGGATGGATCCAGATTCGCCAACAGGTAAAGTCTATCATTCGTATGCAAGTCAAGGGAATCTAGTTCCAGATGAAGTGACAATCGAGGTGTGGGATCAATACGTGCAAGGACAGATTGCTACGAACCGTTATTTTCCAAGGAAACAGTTTCTTTTATTAGATGGGATTCCAAGAACCCTTTTACAAGCAGAAATTTTAGATCAGTATATCGATGTAGTTAGGATTATTGTTTTAGATATGCCAGACACAGAAGGCTTGGTCAAGAGGCTAAAAAGACGAGCTTTAATTGAAAAAAGACAAGATGATGCAAATGAGACCGTTTTGCAAAACCGTATGAAGATTTATGCAAAAGAGACCCTAGCTTTGCTCGCTCATTACCCCAAGGAGCTAATCTCTATCTTTAATGCGGATCAAAAACCATTAGAAGTGTTAAGAGATGTTCTTGTTGAGCTATCTGATCTTTTAAGTCATCCGGAAATCTGACCCTACTCCTAGGTTGAATCCCTAGGAGTATTTTTATCTTTAAATTAAATAAGTCAAAATACTATCGTCCAATTTAACAATTAAATTGGTTTTTTTATTATGCCTCATGATTTAATACATTCTGTTGACGGATCGCATCTTGATAGTCCAAAGACTCCTCAGGATGCTGTGTATAAAGGACATATCTTATCTGTGAATTTGGGTAAGTTATCCAAAAATGACAAATCATTGCAAGGACCATTTTTAGGACATATTCTAGAACATTTCCAAAGACAAGATACCCCAATTCTTACGAATACTGCTAAGCAAGAGCAATACCTTATCAATGATTTTATGGCAGTAGGACGCAGTGCTGCGGCTCTTTCTGGGGCTAATCCAGACGTGCAGGATATAATGGGAGAAACTGGAGTAACCCTTGTAGCTACAGGAGCTCATACTTGGAATAAAGGGAAAGAAGAAGAGAAGGCTGCCCTTAGGGCCTTGGATGTGCAGGCAGAAAAAAGAGCAAAGGATACTCAACTCTTAGGAAAGACCGAATCCATGATGGGACTTACTATTGGAGCTTCTAGATCGGAGCAGTTGGGAACAAATACTAGCAATGTAAATTGTGGGATCACAGCTACAACAAGTCTTGGGCAGGCAACCTTTTCCTTAGGAGCGATAGCTGGGTTCTTTTCTTCTGTATGGTATGGTATGGTTGGATTAGAAGCTTGGCATTCGTTAAAGAAGATTTCGGCATTAGAAAAAGAGATGAAGGGTAAATCTCGCGATGAAACTATAACTTTTTTAAAAGCCAAATTAGATTTTTCTCCTGAAGAAACCTTGAAATTTTTAGAAGAAAAGTATAATGCAGAAGTTGCATTGAATAATGAAAAAGTTTCTGAAAAAACACCTCTTGTAATAAAAGAGTTTAAAGAGTGGCTTGAAGAGATCTTATCCAAAGAAACAGAAGCTCTAGCTAAAGATTTTTTACAGACGATTAATCCAGATGATAGCAAGGAGTATGATTGGGATCAGGCTGCAAAGGAAATGACAAACAGTTTAAGTGATGTGGCAGTTATTAGAGATGGGGATATAAAAGACAAAGGTCTAACAACCAAGGCATTAATAGGCCTTGAATCACTGCATCGCAATCGTCTAGAAATGGCTAAACTGGACCTAACTCGGTGTATCGGAACAGAGGCTGTGCAAGAGATATTAGACTTTCCAGGTGAAGAGGGTTCTAACTCTGTTGAAATTGAAGCGAAGAAACAAGAGTTGATGAAAAAGATAGAAAAAGGTCTTGCTGAAGCAAAAACAACAAACAGCGTTCTATTAGCCTTTGGTGTTTTTGGCTTAGCTATAGTCGTAGCAAGTACTATAGGAGCCTGTATTGTCTGTCCACCAGTCGGTCTCATTATAGCTTGTATTGTCTGTACAATAATTTTAAACGTTGTCGTTGCAGGTGTAGACTGGAACTCTTTAATAAAAGCTTGGGATGACCCTATTGGAAAGTATGAAGAAAGATCTAACACCATAAAACTTTTAGTGGGAATTGGATCTATATTGGGAATTTGCCTTCTTTCTGCGGGAACATATGGCGCTCCTGCGATTGTAGGCTTAACTTTTATTGCAAGTAGTCTTATAACCTCTTTTATTCGCTATGGGCATGACTGGCATAAGAGGGCTACTGATAAAGAAATCGACTGTTCCATGCAAAATCTTTTAGAGAAGTTAAAGAAGTGTGAAACTCTGGGTCCAGCTGATGTAAATCTTGTAGAGACGAAAAGAAAGATAAAGATAGTTCTTGAAAGGAAGTTGCAACGTACGCATAAGCTTGTTAAAGAAGGGTTCTCATCAGAAAAGATTATTACCTATCTTGATGAGAATAATATAATTGACTTAAAAAAAGAAATTGAAAGTTGGAAACTGGCAGAAGACCTTATCATAAGGGAGCTAAAGGAGGCTTTTGCCACGTTAGCTAAGGGGGCTCCAGTTGCTAAATCTTGGATGAGCTCTTTTAAAGAGATGTTTGTAGATGCTCCTCAATTAAGAAGAATCTTTCCAGATGACCCACCTCCAGCAACTGAGTCAACAGCTTAGATATTTCCATTGGAATTTGAAGGCATTTTTGCTACTATAACCCATCTATATAAATGGGTTATAAATCATGCGTAGAAAAATTGTTATTTTAGGAAGTACCGGTTCTATTGGGAAAAATGCCTTACAGGTAGCAACTCATAATAAAGAAACCCTTGAGATTGTTGGATTAGCTGTTAAGGATAATATTGATCTATTAGAAAAGCAGATAGCTGAGCATTCTCCCCGTATTGTCGCTGTCTATGATTTAGAAAAAGCGGCTTTATTACAAAAAAGGGTGCCTCACGTGAAAGTCGTTGGGGGCTTAGAAGGGCTTTGTGAAGTAGCTTCTTTTGCTGAGGCCCATACAGTTGTGGCAGCTATTGTTGGAGCTATAGGACTTCTTCCTACCATCGCGGCAATTAAAGCTGGAAAGACTATTGCCTTAGCTAATAAAGAGGTTTTAGTGTCTGCTGGGGCTTACGTGATTCCTTTAGCTAAACACCATGGGGTGACACTACTACCTGTTGATAGCGAGCATAACGCAGTTTTTCAATGTCTACATCAAGAAGATCCTAAGTCTATACGGCGCATTATTTTAACAAGTTCTGGTGGCCCTTTTCGGGGATGGAGCAAAGAACAGTTACAAGATGTAACCGTCGAGCAAGCTTTGCGGCATCCTAATTTTTCTATGGGGTCTAAGATTACCATTGATTCTTCCACGTTAATGAATAAAGGGTTGGAGGTTATTGAAGCCTACTGGCTTTTTGGTGTTCCTTTAGAAAGTATTGAGGTTTTGGTGCATCCTCAGCAAAAGATCCATAGTATGGTGGAGTTTATCGATGGTTCGATTTTAGCAGAGATGTGTGAGCCTGATATGGTGGTTCCTATACAGTATGCCATGACCTATCCTCATCGGGTGCCAGGACTTTTGCCTCCTTATGATTTTGTGAAAAATGGAAGGCTTGACTTTCTTGCTCCTGATATAGCTACCTTTAAATGTCTTTCCTTGGCTTATGAAGCTTTGCGAATTGGCGGGACTATGCCTTGTTATATGAATGCAGCCAATGAAGTCCTTGTCCACCGCTTTTTACAAAAGAAGATCTCTTGGATGGAAATTGGGATAAAGCTTGAAGCACTGATGGCAAGGTATCAAAGCACAAAAGAAGTCTCCTTAGAGGCTATCCTAGCTACCGATGCAGAGGGGAGAGAAGAGGCAGGGCTCGTATGAAAATTAGCGTAACCATTTTAGTGAAAAATAGTGAAGAGACTTTAGAGGCAACCCTTAACTCCACAAGAGCTTTTCCTGAAGTAATCTTGTTAGATACGGGGTCTACCGATGCAACTTTACAGATAGCAGAGAAATTTTCTAATGTAAAGGTATTTCATGCCCCTTTTCAGGGGTTTGGGCCAACGCATAATTTAGCAAGTTCCTTAGCTACTTATGATTTCATTCTTTCTTTAGATAGCGATGAAGTTTTAAGTTTTGCTTTAGTTGAAGAAATTGGAGAGCTTTCTTTAGATGAAAAATGTGTCTATTCTATTTGTAGAGATAACTACTACCATGGAAAACATATTAAAGGATGTTCTGGATGGTATCCTGATTTTGTAACTAGGATTTATAATCGTAAAAGTACTTCGTTTAATGATGCAGCTGTACATGAAAAAATCATTCAAGGGCCTTTGAAAAAGGTATGTCTTAAGCACAGCATGAGTCATACTCCCTATCGTAAGGTATCTGATTTTTTACATAAGATGCAAACCTATACAACTTTATTTGCAGAGCAAAATAAAGGACGCAAGTCTTCTTCTGTTTCCAAAGCTATCCTTCATGGGTTTGTCTGTTTTATTAAAAGCTATATCCTAAAAAGAGGATTTCTTCTTGGATATGAAGGCTTTTTTATTTCTATCTATAATGGACACACAGCATTTTATAAGTATATTAAACTGTTAGAGGCTAATCAAAAATTGAAGTAGGCTGTAGGGAGATAGATCTTGCAAATAAGAGTGTCTAAAAGTTTCGGTAGACAAGTTTTGGTAAAAGCTCTGTTAAAAGAGAGTCTTCAAGACCTATCTTTTTACACTTTTGCAAAGAAGAGGCTAGAAGCTCTTCTGCTTTAGCTTTAGCTTCGGCTATCCCTAGAAGGGAGGTGCTAGTGCTTTTTTTGTTTTCTAGGTCTGATAGGGGGGGCTTACCTAAGATGTGCTCTTCTCCTTCTAGGTCTAAGACATCATCGATGATCTGAAAGGAAAGTCCTATGTCTTTTCCAATCTGTTCTAAAATAGGACGGAAGGAAGGCTTGTCTGCTAAGATAGCAGCAAATTCTAAGCAGGCGCTGATAAGATCTGCTGTCTTTCTATGATGTATTTCTAAGAGCTCTTTCCAAGAAAGAGATTTATCTTCTCCTAAAAGGTCTAAAGACTGTCCTAGAATCATTCCTTGTCCTCCACTTTTTTTAGCAAGTACTTTGACAAGCTCAAGAGCTTGCTCTGCAGTGATATTAGGGCTGGTGCTTAATACTTCAAAAGCAAGTGTGAGAAGAAGGTCCCCCGTTAAGACAGCCTGGCCTTCTGGGTATATTTTATGTAGGGTAGGCTTTCCTCTTCTTAAGTCATCATCGTCCATGCAGGGCAGGTCATCATGAATAAGAGAGTAGGTGTGGAGGATCTCAATAGCACAAGCTGGATAGAGGGCTTTTTTCTCATCTCCTCCAAGAGATTTTATGGCTATTAAGGTAAGAAGGGGGCGTATCCGTTTGCCAGGATTTAGTACGCTATAGCTGCTTGCTTTAAAAAGGAGAGGATGGGGGTTTTTTTGTAGAGGAGATAGAATCTCTTGCAACGTTTTTTCTATGAGAGGAAGGGTTGCTGTT
>CANNLR010000057.1 GCA_947505635.1 Chlamydiota bacterium | reverse complement strand
TCCCCCTTCGAATCGATATTTTGCAATTTGAACAGCCTCTTTTCGCAGTTCCATGATTTTTGTTGCTATATCTAATTGCAATAGCAACTGCTTTAAATATATATAGGCCTGGGCCACTGCCCCTACAAGAGTAAGAACAACCGTTCTTCTGTTTTCTATTTGTGCTAGGTAAGAGGAATAAGCTGCTGTTGTCGCATTTCTTACTTTGCCCCAAAAATCAAATTCATAAGAAAGAGAAATATTTAAGTGATAATCAGGAGTTATAGGAGAGGTCCCGGCAGGCAAGAAGTTTGAATCCACAGGAAATCTTTCCTTTGTCGCTCCTCCATTTCCTGCAATCTGAGGAAAAAGACTTGATTTTGCTACTTGATATTGAGAGAGGTATTCACATACCCTCCACATCGCAATCTGGAGATCGTTGTTATTTTGCAAGGCAAGCTGTATTAATCTACCCATCTCTGGATCTTGGAACTGATCCCACCAAGTGGTGTCTGCAAGATCCACCCCTGCTTCTTCTTCTACTCTCCAAGTGGTTGGCAGATTAACATCAGGACGAGAGTACTTAGGAGCAAAATTACATCCTGTCGATAAAAGGACTAAAGCCCCTGAAATATAAGTGGGCCATTTCATGGAGCATCTCCTTTTTTCTTGTCTAAGATCTTATAGAAAAAGGGAACAAAGAATACGCCAAAGAAGGTAGCTAAGATCATCCCCCCCATAACACCTGTTCCTACAGAATGTCGACTAGCAGCCCCAGCACCCGTGCTGATCACAAGAGGCAAAACACCAAAAACGAATGTTAAAGAGGTCATGATAATCGCTCTGAAACGCTGTCTTGCCCCTTGCAAGGCAGCCTCTTTTGCCCCCATCCCATCTTTACGACGTAAGATAGCGAACTCGACAATTAAAATCGCATTTTTAGCAGCAAGGGCTATTAAGGTAACAAGTCCTATCTGGAAGTATACGTCATTTTCTAAGCCCCGAAGCCATACGGCAGCTAGGGCGCCAAGAGTTCCAAAAGGAACCACAAGCAAAATAGCTATGGGTAAAGACCATCTTTCATATAGAGCAGCTAATATCAAAAACACTAACACAAGAGCTCCCACTAAAGCTAAAGAAGAAGTCCCCCCGGAGGCCAGTTCTTGATAGGCAGCGCCACTCCAGCTACTATGCATATCTTGCGGCATCACCTCTTTAGAAACAGCTTCCATGGCAAGGATAGCTTGCCCTGAACTAAATCCAGGAGCTGGGCCTCCTGTAATCTTAGCAGCTGGGAAAGTATTAAACCGACTCACTAAATTAGGCCCTTTAGAATAGGTAAACGTTACAAGTGATTTGAGAGGAACCATAGCCTCATCAGAGGATTTAACATAGATGTTTCCTATCTCTTCTAACGTAGCCCTAAAATCAGGATCTGCTTGTACCATTACCTGAAAGACATGTCCATATTTATTGAAGTTATTGACATAGACTGAACCTAAAAGACTTTGGATCGTTTGATAAACACTCCCAATCGAAACATTTAAAGCGCGCGCTTTTACTCGATCTAAGTCAGCAAATATTTGTATACATTCTGTCTGGATAGAAGTTGTAAGAGGACTTAATACTGGATTTTGTTTTGCTTTTTCAATGAACTGTTGCGTCACAGACTCCAACATATCCATAGAGCCTTCCCCTTCATTGACAATCCAAAACTCAAATCCTCCTACAGTACCAAGTCCCTGAATAGAGGGAGGATTAAAAGGAAATACCTGCGCTTCAGGAAGTTTATAAAAATCTCGAGCCAGTTCCTTAAGCACACTTGAAGCCTGCATTGCTTTTGTCTTTCTTAAAGACCAGTCTTTTAAAATTACAAAACAAGTGGATATCGGCGTTCTATTAATATTTTCTAGTAGGCTAAAGCCTGCCATAGAGACAAAGCTTTCAACAGCTGGATTAGCAAGAGCTATAGGTATCATCTCATCTGTGACCTCTTGTGTCCGCTCTAAGCTTGCCCCCTCTGGCAAAAATGCAAAGGTAAATAAATACCCTTGATCTTCTTGAGGAACAAGGCTTGTGGGAATAATTTTAAATAAGCAAACTAAACAGACAATAATAGCAATAAAACCTGTCCAAGCAACCATCCCGTGGTCGATCAGCCACTCAGCCCCCTTAGCATATCGTTCCGTACAGTGATGTAACCCATTATTAAACAAAATGGCTAATCTATTAGGTTTTGTAGGCTTTTGTAAAAGCATAGCTGCTAAAACAGGGCTTAACGTCAAAGCTACAAAACCTGAGATCACAACAGAAACAGCAATAGTGATAGCAAATTGTTTGTAAAGGCCTCCTGCGATTCCTCCTAAGAAAGCTACAGGAATAAAAACGGCGCAAAGAACACAAACAATAGCAATAACGGGACTTGTTACCTCTTGCATGGCGACAATAGCTGCCTCTTTAGCCGGCAGTTGCCTTTCCCTAATATTTCTTTCCACATTTTCCACAACAACGATGGCATCATCTACTACAATTCCAATAGAAAGAACAAGAGCAAAAAGAGTTAATGTATTTAAAGAAAAACCCAACACATACATCCCAGCAAATGTTCCTATAATGGATACAATCATAGCGATGACAGGAACAATGGTTGCCCTTATACTTTGTAAAAAAACAAACACAACAATAGCCACTAAAATAGCCGCTTCATAAAGAGTGCGCTCCACTTCTTTAATGGAAAGCTTGATAAATATTGTCGTATCATAAGGAATCGAATAGGTGATACCCGGAGGGAAGCCTTGAGAAAGCTTTGCTACTGTTGCCTTCACTTGATCTGCTACAGTAAGGGCGTTTGCTCCATATTCTTGGTACACAGCAATCAAAGCAGAAGTCTTTCCGTTAACAGCTCCATTAACCGTATAGTCTTGCGCCCCTAGTTCCGTATGTCCTATATCTTTTATCTTAACAGTAGAACCATCTGATGTTGCTCGTAAAATAATGTCATCAAATTGATCCGGCGTTGAAAGACGCCCTAAAGATGTCATAGAAAGGGTTAGGTCAACAGGCTTTTTCATAGGAGCTTGACCTAGTTGCCCTATAGGGTAGTCTGAACTTTGATTTTGGATACACTCAATGACATCGCTTGTTCCAATATGTAACTGCGCCATCTTATCAGGACGAAGCCAGACTCTCATCGCATAGTCTCTTGCGTTAATGAGCTTAGCATCACTAACTCCTTGCAATCTTAAAATCTCATCCGCGACATGGATTGTTGCATAGTTATTAGTATAGATTTCGTCTTGCCTTCCATCTGAATCAATAGTGACTAAAAGTAAAATCGTAGGGGTCTCTTTTTTAACAACAATCCCTTCTTTTTGCACTTCCTCAGGCAGCTGAGATGTTGCAAGATCTACCCTGTCTTGAACATTATTAAGGGCGATATCAGCATCTGTCCCAATATCAAAGTAGATACTTGTTGTCATATTGCCGCTCGCCGCATTTTGAGAATACATGTAAATCATGTTCTCAACCCCGTTGATCTGATTTTCTAAGGGCGCTGCCACAGAGTCAGATAAAATTTGCGCACTCGCTCCTGGGTAGTTGGCCGAAACCTGAATCTGGGGAGGTGTGATATTAGGATATTGTTCTATAGGAAGGTTTACAAAAGCAACCCCCCCCACCAAAACAATTAAAATAGAAATCACCATCGCAAAAATGGGACGGTCTAAAAAAAAACGAGAGATCATTTTGTAGTCTCTTGTTTAGTTTTTGAAATAGTAGCAACAGTAGTAGAAGTGACCTTTACAGAAGAGCCATCTCTGACTCTATTTGTCCCTTCAACTACAATAAGTTCTCCAGCCTCTAACCCTTCTTTAATAATCCAATAATTTTCAAACCACTCCCCTACTTGTACCGTTCGTAAAGAGGTAGTCTCGTCTTTATTAATAACAAATACATACATCCCATCTCTTCCTTGCGCCACAGACTGTTGAGGCACAAGAATGGCATTAGGCCTATAGGCACCTAATACATAAGAACGAACAAACTGTCCTGGCAGAATAAGACCTTCTGGATTAGGAAATGTAGCTCTAACAACTAAAGATCCTGTTGCTGGATCTAAAGTAGGAGAGGTGAAGTTAAGTTTCCCCCTATAAGGAAATAAAGAACCATCTGAAAGTTCTAACTGGACATTATATTCTTTTTGCTCAGGTAGAATAAGCTCTTTTCTTTTCTTCTCTCCCTTACCCACTAAAAGTTCATTATCAGATACGCTGAAAAGAACCCAAATAGGATCGATAACAGACACCTGCGTCAAAAGTCCATTTACACTAGGAGAAATCAAACTCCCCTGCTGATAGATGGCTCTTCCCGAAAGTCCATCAATTGGAGATTCAATCCTTGTAAAGCTTAAGTTAAGCTCAGCTTGCTCCACATTAGCTTTAGCAGAAATAACAGAAGCTTCAGCTGCCATCACAGAAGCTGTAGAGTCATCAAGATCTTTTTGGCTCACTGCATTTTTAGGAAATAACGCAGCCATTCGACCTAAAGACTTTTTAGCTCTCCATAAATTAGCCTCTTCTCTTTCAAGCATTCCAACAGCTTCTTCTAAACTCGCAATAAAAGGTCTTGGATCTAACTGAAATAGAGGATCTCCTACCTTGACGGCACTCCCCTCTACATAATCGACACTCCAAAGATACCCCTCAACACGCGCTCTAACTTCTACGGGATGTGAGCTTTTAGCAACTCCTACAAACTCAAAGGTAGCAGGAATCGTTTGCGGCTTTACTTGAAAAGCCGTTACAGGGACAGGAGGCTTCACGCCAACCTCTGGCTTCTTAGGTTGACAAGATGTCATTCCTAAGAGGGCTCCTAAAAAGATGGTATTCCATTTAATTTTATACATGGTTTTTTAGATAACACTTTCTTCTTATTGAGCAAAGAAAAATTTTCTAAAATGGCCTTATAACCTAAAAAAATAGATGATATTTTCTATTATCCATGGATAGGAATGTCGGTAAATATTGTTTTTTTACTACATTCCTATCCACCAACCTTTCTTAAGAAAATGGTCTAGGTGTTTTTTTTAGTCATTATAATTACCGCCCATAGAATCATATCTTGAGCTTAAATGTGATAAGGTCATAGCGTGCTTAAGAGCTATCGAATTTCCAAATTCTGGTACAGGATTTGGAGTATAACCAACACGGTGCCATCCATAGCAGGAACACCAGCTAGTTTCTTTAACAAGATCTTTAAGAGGATGGAATACCTTTGTTGCAATAGTATCTGCCAGCTTTTCTGATTCAATCGTATTTAAAGCGCCTGACGAAACACTATAGGTGCTTATTTTATTTGCTATCACATCTGTACTAATAGTTCCTACATATCCACTCACTCGTACAGTATCCATTAAAGCATAAATTTGAATATCCACCGAATTGCACGTAAAAATTCTATTTAAATCTTCGATAGTTTTTGCTTCTTTTACAGCATGCATTAAAATCATATCACGCCCCTTTTTACTTTAGATTTGTTATAAATTTTATATCATTGACAGGGTCTTTTAACAAAATTAGCCAAGAACTCAGGAAAATATTTTTTTCTGAATTATTTAATAGAAATAGATCCCATCTTGGCGATCAGATTTTTCTTAAAGGTGGCAATGCCATAACAAAGAACCTTACCTTTGTAGCCAAAGTCTTTTAAGCTAGCCTCATATTTATTCGATTTGATTTGCTTCAAGGCCTGATCTGCCAGCTTTTCTAATTTAAGATCTTTCCCCTTTTTAAATTCGATGATAATAGCTAGGTCATTATCTTTTTTAGGGTACATCGCTATGTCATAACGACCGTCACCTGACTCCAGGTTAGATTTGATGACATATCTTTCGGACAACATGGCTAAGAGCCCCAAAACGAACATATGAAGACTTCTTTCTGGATCATTTTGTGTTAGGTCATGAAAACTGCACAGGCTATTTATAAACTCTTCTAACAGTTTATTAACTACATTGATATTTCCTAATATAAGAGCTTCTAGCAATTCTTCTAGCTTGCCCGAAGTGAACTTTTTACCAATGGCACTTCGCACAAGCTTCTTATATAAACTTGCAATTTCTATATTGGGAATACTTAGCGTATAATAGTGTTCATTATTTTGAAAAGTATGATCACTTGCTGTTATGTAGCCTGCAAAAAAAAGAAAGCTCCAAGGCTCTACATTGTCTTTATCAAGATCAAGCAAGATGACATCTTGATTGATCTGTTTATTTACTAAAGCGTTCCCCTCTAGCAAAAGCTTCAGGTCTTTTTGCGTTCTATCTTCTGCTTTTCCAACAAGTCTTTCTAAAAGCTCTGAGCTTCCTGTATTAGCCCAATACGTTTCTGGAATGCAAGCATTCTTAATATATTGTAAAACGGACCAAGGATTATATACCTTAGTTGCAATCGAATGTTTTGATCCTACCACATATCCATTATACCAAGACTTCAACTCGTCCTTTTTATCCAAACGATCAAAGCTTGCTAATAATCCGTTTGTTTCTTCTTCGGTAAATCCAAATTTATCAGAATAGCCCCCATCTACCATCGTATAGATATCTGGGTTATTTAATCCTGATAAAATACCATCTTTAGCGGTTCTCACAACTCCTGTCATCAGCCCTCGATGTAGATGTTCGTTCCCTTTTAATGCAGGAGAAAGCAAATTGCGCATAAATCCGATCATTTTATCATAAAATCCGTGAACATATGCATGTGTGATAGGAGAATCATATTCATCGATCAAAATAATTGTATTTTTCGCAAAAAGCTCTTTGAAAACTTCGGTGATAAAAAGAAGACTTTCTTCAAATTTTGTTACCGTTGCTGTTTCATTCACTAAGGCATCGTAATTCTTTCTATAATTAGCATCCATCGCATTTTCAGACGGTTTAAGAGCTCTTCGGACTTCTTTAGCGAGTAAACTTTTTAATTTCTGATAAGATTCTTCCCAGGTATTAAATTTAACATCTTTAAAGGAAATGGAAATAATAGGATAAGTGCCTTGAAGTTCCCTAAACCCTTCTTCTTGCCAAATCTTAGACTTTTCAAAAAGATAGGCTGTCGACTGCTCTGTTTTTTCAAAAAAATACCGTATCATAGAAAGCGTGATGGACTTTCCAAAACGTCTCGGACGGGTAACAAGAGTTACCTTAGACTTGTAATCCCAAAATTCTTTAATAAAAAGTGTCTTATCAACATAGATATATCCCTCATCAATCAGGTCTTTATAGTCATCTACCCCAATAGGCAATGGTTGTATTTTTTTTGATGTTTTAACAGGTAAATCCATGATATGAAATTCTCTATAGTTTTCTCTATAGAATACAATGTTCTAAAAAAGAAATCTATTAAATACTCCATTATAATAAAAATTATTTAAAACTAAACAAAAGGTAGAGATTCAAGCTCACTACAAAAAATTCCCCTTATTAGATTATGTCCTTGCGAAGTAAAACCAAGACCGTTACAACAATATATTTATATTATAAACACCTTCTTCCATGAATATTAGATTACGTTCTTTACTACTTTTTTCAACACTTATGCCAGCTACTTATTCTTATGGAGCTGAACCTAATTCCTACATACCGCTCTATTCAGGAAGTCTTCTCGCTTTTTTTTCAGAAAATGCTACGCCAGGACAGCTAGAGATTGAGCCTTATCTTTATCAAAACACTTTACCAGGTAGTTATGACGAGAACTGGTCTTTTCAAAAAACAAAGCCCATCCATAAAATAGCAAGCTCTTTACTCCTCGAAACAGGGATCACCCAACATATTGACATCACCCTTTTCATGACAGCAACTTATAATCAAATTGGAAATTTGCATACTCTTTTATATACAGACATGCAAGCTTACCTAGGATTTCAAATCCTTTTGGATAAAAAAGGCTCTTTTATCCCTGATGTTAGATTCCTTATAGGAGAAAACTTTCCAACAGGAACCTATCAAAAACTAAACCCTCAAAAGATGTTAAGTGATAGCTCAGGATCGGGAGCCTATGAAACATCTTTTACCTTCGTAGTTGCTAAAAAGTTTTACTGTTTTCCTAGGCACCCTTTTAACCTAAATTTCAATCTACAATATACACTCTCTAATAAAACGAATGTCAAAGGCTATAATCTTTATGGAGGAGGACAAGACAGCAAAGGAACAATTGCTCCCGGTAGTGAATATATGACAAACCTATCCATAGAATATAGTCTCACTCGAAATTGGGTTATCAGCACAGATATCCATTATATTCATCAAAACAAATCCACTTTCTCTGGCAATCTAGGAGTCTTCAATCCTATTCTAGGACTTCCCTCCTCCGATCAATTTAGCCTAGCTCCCTGTTTAGAGTATAATTTCAATCAGAACCTTGGTCTTTTTATAGCAAGCTGGTTCACTATAGCCGGAAGAAATTCTAGCAAATTCATCCGCAACACATTTAGCGTCTACTACACATTTTGAGTTATAGGTATCAATCGCCTTAACGACCATCTTTTCGTTAAAAAGAAAAATAAGCTTCACAATCCAAAGCTGTGGTAACAACGTCAAAAGTTCTAATAAATATCCCAATTCAGATCATAGCTTACGCTCCGACCCTTGCCGGTATTTTGCACAATCACTTTTTTCTCAAGTAAATCTGTAATTTCACGAAAGGCCGTGGCTCGGCTGATTTTCGCAATGGAGGAGTATTTACGCGTTGTAAGTCCTCCTTGAAAATTACCTTTGCCCACATCTAAAAGAACATTCACTACTTTTCGCTGCCGATCAGAAAGCGTTGTTTGGTTGAAATACTGCCAAAAAGAAGCTTTATCAAGAATACAAGCAAGCAAACCGGCGGAATTCTTAAGTGATCGGGTATAACTTGCTAAGAACCACACAAGCCAGCTTGTGATATCTACCTCTCCCCGCTGACAACGCTCTAAAGTTTCATAATACTGTTTTCTTTCTTTCATGATCTGTGAAGAAAGGCTGTAAAGCCGAGTGGGAATTTTTTCATCTTGGGCCAATGCCATGTCCGTCAATGCACGGGCAATGCGCCCGTTCCCATCTTCAAACGGATGAATGGTAATGAAGTAGAAATGGGCTATCCCTGCGCGCAAAAGGCCATCGACTTGATTTAAACTTTTTTTCCACCAGAGGAGAAATTGCTCCATTTCATTTATTACTGAAAAGCTGGGGACTGCTTCAAAGTGCACGACCTCTTTTCCCATTCCTCCGGAGACAACCTGCATCGGATCTTCTCCACTACGCCATTCTCCCACCTGAATCCGCAAAAGCCCTGAGTATCCTGTAGGAAATAAAGCAGCTTGCCAAGACTTTAGTCGCTCTTCTGTTAGAAGCTTATCATACTTTCGGGTTGCATCGAGAAGAATTTCCACAAGACCATCAATGGATCGAGTCGATTGAGGCAGTCCAAAAGTTGGAATTCCTAAATGCTTAGCCACGGAAGAGCGAACGGCATCTCGGTTTAGCTGCGAGCCCTCGATCTCTGATGTTCTCACAGCTTCTTCGACCAAGATATCTACGGCAGCTTGCTGACCCAGCTCAAAGCCTAGATTCTGCGCTCGCGCCAGGAGCTTTCCTTGCTCTAAGCGAGCTCCACTAAGAATTGGAAGCAGTATTTCAGCATCCCATGTAAACCTCGGCCAATCGGCTTCTTGCCAGATCCACCTCATATAATCACCTCATCTTTTGAGGCGATTATATCATTTAATCGCCTCATTTTGCACCAACAAAACGCAAGTCATTAATTTACAGACAAATAACAAAACTCCCACAAACGAGACTTGGTCGTAATCGCCTCATATTCTGAGGCGATTACGCCATTTAATCGCTTCATCATCCTCGTTAAAGTCTTCGATAAAGAGGCCGGCTCTCACTGATGTTGCAACCTTTTTTTAGACACAGAGAACATGTTTTTTCCTGATTTCTTAAATGCATCTACGTTGATTCCACCAAAACTGCTCAAATTCTTCTGGAGAAGCATATCCTAATGTGGAGTGCATTCGTTGACGATTGTAAAATACTTCTATGTATTCAAAAATACTAGCCCTAGCTTCTTCTCTAATTTTATATTTACAAAGATCTGTATGTTCTGTTTTTAAAGTATGGAAAAAGCTTTCTGCTACTGCATTGTCATAACAATGACCTTTTGCGCTCATGCTTAATTTTATCCCATGCCTTTTAGTTAGTTCTTGAAAATCTGCGCTTGTATATTGACATCCTCGATCAGAGTGATGCATTAGCTCCCCTTGTATATTGCGATGCCATAGAGCTTGGTTTAGAGCCTTTATAATCAAATTTGTATGTAGACTATCGCCCATGCTAAGACCT
>CANNLR010000056.1 GCA_947505635.1 Chlamydiota bacterium | reverse complement strand
CTAAAAAGGAAATAGAAAGGAGTTTGATTTCAGGTTTTTGCGAATTTACAGAAAATTGCTTGCTTTATCTTCATGGGATGGGTAGATTCTGCCGAGTATATCACGATAGCCAGCAGAATCTGTCTTTTTTGGTGACATTCTGCTGGCTATCGCAACATACACAGCGAAAAAGTGAGTCTAGTAACTTTTCTTGTTCCAAGGCTGCGAGAAGAACTGTTATTCTCTATAGAGCAATAAAAAAACAATTTACAATTTTTTTTGCTACCTTTTTCAAAATCATCCTCATAGAGGATGATTAACTCAAATCAGAATTTTTGTGAAATTCACTCCAAGGACCTAAAAAGTTATTCCGATCGTTTTTTTATAATTTTATATATGAGTTTTGTTGATTTTGTTACACAAGAATATGATTTACATTAATCTTATGCAAAGATAAATTGTTAGGTTTTTATATTATAGGTTTTATGACAATTAACAGTGCGATGCCAGAAACTAACAATAGTGCTGAATATCTTTTTTTAAGTAAAAAAGAAGCGACGGAGAGCTCGGGAAATATTAAAAAAATAACAGGTGTTGTGCTATTTATAACGGCAGGAGGTTGTGTATTATCCCCTCCCATTTTTATGGGGGCCCTTACTGGTGTTGCCATAAATGTTGGTAGTCAGTGGATACAAAAAGGCTTAAGAAGAGTAGTAACACAAGATGACATAACACAAGATGAGATAAAAGATGAAAAATTCTTCACCAGGACTTTTCTTTTAAATCCTGTGGCTAGCTGCGTCCTATTTCCGGTAATAGAAGAGTTGTTATTTAGAGTTTATTTGCAAGGTGCTATTTTGTCCAATGTCACTATAGATGGAGTAGCTCTTAATTCAAATACGGTAGTAGCGGTAGCCTCAGCCTGTTTTGGCTCATGTCATCTCCTTAATGGAAAGGGATTTGAAGTGCAATCTTTAGTAGCGACAATTTCTGGCGTTGCACTCGGAGTTATGTATTTACAATATGGGCCAATGGCTCCAATTGTGGCGCACATCATCAATAACACCCTAGTAATGACAAAAGCAACGGATTGCCTATATAAAAAAGCTGATTAACAAATTCGATTAAACCTTAAGGAATCAGCAAAGAGTTAGATTTTTTTCTTCCTTGATTATTTCTGAGTGAATCTGTTCTCGATATCATGCTAAAGCTTATAAGTGACCAAATTTAGTATTAAGATAGGCTATATAATCTTCTACTCCAATGGGCTTTTTGGTAGCCTTTAAGATAAGTTCCTCAGGTGAATAGATCTTTCCATATTGATGGATGTTTTTTTGTAGCCAATCTTTAATGAAGGATACATCTCCTTGAGATACTTTTTGTTCCCAAGAAGGAAAGGCTGTTTTAATAGTAGAAAATAACTGCGCTGCAAGTAGATTGCCTAGTACATAGCTTGGGAAATAACCAATCCCTCCCATGGCCCAATGGATGTCTTGTAAGCAGCCAGTTGCATCACTTGTAGGGATGATGCCAAGGGTTTCTTGCATCTTTGCATTCCAAATAGCTGGGATATCTTTAACTTTGATGCTTCCTTCCATTAACCCTTTTTCTATTTCAAACCGCAAAATAATGTGTAAGGAGTAGGTCACTTCGTCAGCTTCTACTCGAATTTCGGAGGAGGCTACTTGGTTTATAAAATGATAAAAGTTTTCTAGAGAAATAGAGGAAAAATTATCAGGAAATATTTCTTTTAGTTTTGGAAAGAGAAAAGAGCAAAAAGCAGAGCTTTTGCCTAGCTGAGTTTCCCAAAGTCTAGACTGACTTTCATCAACTCCGTAAGAGACCGCTTCACAAAGGGGAGTGCCGTAGTATTTTTCAGGTAGATTTTGATGATAGAGAGCGTGGCCTCCTTCATGTAAGACGGAGTAAATATTAGAAGTAAAGTGATGGGGGTCAATACGAGTGGTCATTCGATTGTCTGTAAGATGAATCCCTGTACAAAAAGGATGAGAAGAAAGATCTAGCCTGCTTGTGTCTTTAGAAAAACCCATAACCTCTAACAAAAAATGACCTGTTTTTTTTTGTAGTTCTTCTGAAAAAACGCCTAAAGATAAGGTGTCTGCTTTTGGTTGTTTTTGAATTTTGGCTAGAAGAGATGTGAGAGCCTCTTTCAGGTGGTTAAATAAGGGGGTTAGGGTAGAAACAGTTAGGTTGGGTTCGTAAAGATCTAAAAGAGCATCGTAAGGATGTTCTTTATAGCCTAGGAGTTCAGCTTTTTTACGAGAAAGAGAAACGATCTTTTCTAGATGAGGAGAAAAAAGAGAGAAGTTATTGCTTTTTTTAGCTTCTGCCCATGCGTGCAAAGCGGCAGAGGTGCATTTTGTAAAGCTTTTTACAAAAGAGCTTGGAATCTTAGCATCTTGAAGAAACTGACGTCTCCATTCTCTTGCAGCTGCTTTAACTTCAAAAGAAGCCTCTTTTTGTTTTATCTCACCTGTTGAAAGGTCAATAAGATCTGATAAGGCTTTTTTATAAGAGGAAGAGGTTCTTTGTTTGTGGAGGATCCCTGATAATAACTGCAGTTGATCGGATCTGCTTTGGATAGCTCCTTCGGGCATATAGGTTTCTTGATCCCATTCCAATAGACTGTGGATTGATTGCAGAGTTGCTATCTTGGTAGAAATTTCAGTAAGTCTTGTAAAGGGATCTTTTTTGTTATGCATCGTTTGTCCTAAGCGCTCTTTTTTTAGTTTTCATCAAAAGAGCTGAGCGTAAAACATTTTCTATTTTTTGGATACAAGTAGAAGCTAAGGGGGTGCAAAAAGCCCAACTAAAGAAAATAAGACAGATGGATCCACTGCCTACTAAAATATCTGTAGTCCAATGAGCTCCTACCACTAAGCGAGGGAGGCAAAGAAAAATGCCGTAGAGAAAGGCTGCAACTGTAATACGAATATTATTTCTAGCCAGGTATAAAAAGCTTATGATGAACAAAATGGCTGTAGTTGCGTGATCTGCGGGAAAACTTTTAGGAGATTTGAACTTCACTTTTAGCCAGGTTACTTTTTCAGCAAGATTGGTAAAAGAGTCTATTAAAAGGGTGGGGCTTTTTCTTTCAATGTGTAAAAGAACTCGAAAGAGGATCTCGTTAGCCATAAGGATGATGAGGGCTCCATAGAGTAAGAAAAATATACATTCTGCTGTTTTGCGAGTTCTTTCAGGTTTAGGAGAGGCTTTTATAATCCAATAAAAAAACAGTAAGAAGCAGACATCTTCTAATAGGTCGGCCCCTCGATGGTTAGCTAGAGCCCAAAAAGTTTGCCAAAAATAGCTGTTTTGAATCCATCCATTTACGAGTTGAAAGCATTTTTCGTCTAAGAAGGAAAAAGGAGAAATGGAAAGAGAGTAAAATAAGCCAACGACCATAGCCACAACTAAAAGATGAATAAAGATCAATATTTTATAGTTGCTTTTTGCAGGAGGATGAGATGGCTTTTTTTGCTGGGTCATGGGTTGCCTTATGTTAGTTTATAGAATCTTTTATATGTTAAGCCTAAAAAAAGAGCTAATGGTGAGCAGATGGCTAGGTAAGGGGGGAGGACGTTATTTTCTCCTATGATAGTCATTGCATTCATGAGGGTGAAAAAAACCACAAAGCAGAAAATGGCAGGGCCATAGATCATAAAAAGAGGAGGGGATCGAGAGTACTTTATGCAAAAGGGAAGAACTCCTATTAAGACAAGAAAAGAAAGGAGCGGCATGATGAGCTTATAAAAAAAGTGCGTTTCAAGTTCTCCTTTTGAATGTAAGGAGTTGTTTTTGTCATTCCATACGCGGGAAGCTAAGTGGCTAATTTTTTGATGTTTAATAGAGGCTTGTTTTTTATTAAGATGCTGCATAGTCCATTTTAAAGAGGGAATGAGTTTTTCTTCAAATGATTCTACTTTTTCTAAAGAACCTTCTTTATTGCGGGTAATGTGATCTACATATTGCCCAATAGGATGGTTTGGGTCAGCTTTAAGGTATTTCATTCGCCAAATGTCTTGAAAAGAGGCAATCCAATATACATCAAAAAAAGCATCTTTTTCTGCATCATAACTTTGATAGATGAGTTTAGAAGAGTCATCTAAAGGGAGTATGGTGAATTTCTTATTTTTGATTTTTTTGAGAGGGTTTTTTGTGTGAGAATATTTAAGATCGGTAAAGTATGTTGCAGATTTTGGGATAAAGAGTTCTTCGTTGCAGTAGCCTAAAAAAGAGCAAAAGATAGCGAGGAGAAAAAAAGGTCTAAATATCTTCTTTAAAGATATGCCAGCAACTTGAAGCGCCACGAGCTCTTTATTGGCATTTAATGTGGTTAGGACGCGAATGACTGAGATAAGTAAAGCTAAAGGTAACAATAGCTCTAGTCTTTTTACGAGCTGATAAGAATAGTAAAAAGAGAGTTTAGAAAAGTTTAAAGATCCTTTTGTGATAAAATCTTGAGCGTGGGTAGAAAAGTCAACAAGAGAATACAGAAGGAAAAATGAGAGAAGAAAGAATAAAAAACCTTTGAGCAGATTCCAAAAAATGTAGCGTTGCCAAATCGTTCCTATCATTATTCAATCCCTTTAGAAGATAGTCTCAGGTTTCTAATACTAAGTAAAATAGCTATGGGTTGAGGAATTAGGTAAAGTAGGAGAGAGATTGCAACTGATTTTTGTATTGTTTTGGAGGCAACAAAACAGACCATTATTAAAGAGGCTAAGACAAAAGCGGTTAAGATGGCCCCTTTTTTCTTATGACGGCCAATAGTGGTTCCAAATCCAATTCCAAGTAAAGTAAATGTGAGAGGACAGAATCCGAGGCAACTTCTTCTAATTAATTCAATAACGGGAGAAGATGTTAGTCTATAGGCACTAGTTTTACATTTTTCTAGAAGATTTTTAAAGCTTAGAAGATCGTCTTTATTAAACCAATCTGCTTGAAAAAGTTGAGTAAAGACCATAGATTTATCAGATTGCATAGTCTTTTGATTTTCTATAACTAAATGATCATAACCCTCGGGCATTCCGGAATCCACGCTTGAAAGTATGGAGACTGATTTTCCATAGATGAAGTTTTTATCAACAAAGAGTTCTTGTACTGTGAAAAGACCAATACGTTCGCTTGAACTTTGCCGGATTACGCAAAGGACTTCTTTTGCTTTTTTTCCAAGCTGTAGACTTTTTAAATCAAAGGCTACTGTTTTGATGTCGAGCATTGAGTCTTTTTGTAAGACGATTAAAGGATTTTCTTGCGCTATTTCATAAATTAAGTTTTTAGCTTTTATTCTAGTGACGGGTGCTATTTCAGAAATAATTGTAAAATTAAGAAGACAGAGGACTAGAGCAGATAAAATAAAAGGATAAGCTATAGGAGCTAAAGCAATTCCGCTAGCTCGAAGCGCCGTAAGCTCTAAAGAAGAACTCATTCGTTGGAATAAGACCATAGAAGCAATCAGGCAAGAGATAGGGATGGCAAGGGGGAGTATATAGGGGATTTGATACAAGGAAAAAAGAGCGATATAAAGGATTCCAGCGCCTGAAGAGGCAAAATAGGCAATGTCTTGAAAGCGAATAACTAATAAAACAGCCACAAAAGCGGAAACGCAAATAAAAAGAAACTGAAAATAGCTTTTTAATAAGTACTTCCAAAGAATAGGCATTAAAATTCCTCTGCTAGATCGAGAGATTATTATAGGTTAGATTGTGATATTTACCATAGAATTTTCATTAATGAGAGGCTTTTTTTAGCTTGCGTCAACAAATTGTTTTGCAAGCTGCTAACAGTTAGTTAATAACGTAGTTTGCCGCAAACTTTAGTGTGAAATAGTTTTTTTTAGTAATAGTTAAATTTTACTTATTTATTTTGTTTTTAAAGATCAGATTATTTATAATAGAAGTTCTTTAGTGGATCGGAGGCTTATTAAAATGAAAAAACTATTTTGGTTGGACGAAACGCCCTCAAATTGGGCTAGAATTTGCGCTCGAGGAATTGACTATGCCCTTTTTTATCTTATTTGCTCCATTGCTTCTTTTTTCCTCCCTATATATATAGATGAGATCTACTATCTAGTTTTTGTTTTAGCTCTTCCTTTTCTTTGGGCCCCTATAGAGGCATTTTTAATTTCTCGTTATAAAACGACTCTAGGGCTTTTGTTATTAGGGATTCGAGTAGAAACTCACACGGCAACAAAGCTTCCTTATTTAATTGCCTTAAAAAGATCTTGTTTTTTAGGAGTTCGCCCAGGTGTAATTCGTCAAAAGACTTTAAGTGCGATTAGGTATGCGATAGCTGTTATGTCTCTTGTTACTTTGATGGGAGTTTCTGTTTTTGAAAAAGAAATTGCTGTTGTAACGACAGGATTTGAAAAATATAAGACTATTGAGGGCTGGATGGATTATACAGCTTGCGATGGGAAGTTTCGGGTACTTCTTCCAAAGAGTCCAGAAGAGCAAGCAAAAGTTCTTTCAGTTCCTTCACACAATCAAACATTGAATTATAATGAATTAACGAGTCATCAAACGCAAAAAGTATATTATTCGATTAGTTATATACAACTTCCTAATAAATGGAGAATAGCTGGAGCTAGCCGTCTGCTACAAGGGGCTTTAGATCTTATTGTAGAACATATTCCAGGAGCCAAGCTCCTTCATAAGAATTTGACAAAATATCAAAACTTTCGAGCTCTAGACTTTCATTTTTCTCAAGGAGACGAAGATGTGCAAGGGCGTCTTATTTTAGTAGGAATGACTCTTTATCGTTTAACCGTTGTCTATCCACCAGACCTCGCTCACCAACTACAGAAGACAGAATTTTTAAATTCTTTTGAAATACAAGGATAGATGTGATTTCAACTAGATCTCTTTATCGTAACATAGATTCTTCAGTTATAATACAATTTCCTGAAGATCAGAAGAGTGTTGAGTCTTTTTTTTACGAAACTAAATTGCTTGAGAACTTTTCAGAATCGCAAATAAAGTTTGTAGCTAAAGCTTTGTCAGGAAAATCTGAAGATCTTATGGCTATAACGGCTGTGTTAGATAGATCCATGCAAAGACAAGTTAGAATAGATAGCACAAATTATAGGCTATTTCCTAATCAAAAAGAGCAAGCCTTATGGGCTATAAATTCTATGAAAAAGGGTGCAGTAGATATATCAAGTCAAACGGGTTGCTCTACTGTTTTCTTGCTAGATCTCATCCATTAAAATTTTCTCTCTATATTCTTTCATGTGTTCCACCATAAAATGAAGGTTGTGGACTGAGGCTAATGTCATGCATATAGCTTCTTTTGCTTTAAAAAGATGATGGAGATATCCTGCTGAAAAGTTTTGGCAAGTAGAGCAAGAGCATCCTTCTTCTATGGGAGTAAAGGCTTTTGCGTAGCAAGCCTTAGTGATATTAAGCGGGCCTTGTTTAGTTAGAAGAATTCCATGTCTTGCAGATCTTGTTGGATAAGAGCTATCAAAAGTATCAACACCAAGAGGAACACAAAGAGCTAAAGATTCTAAATCTCCAATTCCTAAAAGGTGATTTGGTTTTTCGGGAGGAAGTTGAGGAAGGGTGTAGGAAAGCATCTGATACATTTCTTGCTTATTTTTTCCTAAGCTGCCGCCAACTGCGTAGCCATCAAAAGGGCGCGCTGTCAGAAATTCGCAGCTCACCCTACGTAACAAAGGATCGATTCCTCCATGAATGATTGCATAAAGGGCTTGGTTGTTAGGGTTTTTAAGATGTTCTTGTAAAGATCTTTCTTCCCACCTATGAGTGCGATCTAAAGAAGATTGTAGGCTTTTTTCTGCTATATGGTAGGGAGGGAGTTCATCAAAGCATAGGATAATATCAGCCCCTAAATCTTTTTGAGCCTGGATAGACGTTTCTGCAGTAAGATGTAATTTGGATCCATCTCTATAGGATCGGAACCATACCCCTTCTTCTGAGATCTTTAATACCATCTTGTCTTGTTTTTTTGTGCCACGACTTTTCAGTTCATCAGCTACAGATCCGTAGGCTAAACTAAACACTTGAAATCCACCAGAATCTGTGATGATGGGCTGTTTTCTATTCATGAATTTATGTAGGCCCCCAGCTTCTTTAATAAGCTCGGTTCCAGGTTGTAGCATCAGATGGTAGGTATTGCAAAACATCAGTTGTAAGCCTGTTTTTTCAACAGCAATCGTGTCAATTGTTTTCATGGTCGCATTAGTTCCGACCCCTACAAATCCTGGAGTATCGATGATGCCATGAGGAGTGTGAATTCTGCCTACGCGAGCTTTAGATTTTTTAGAAGAATGAAGAAGTTCAAAAGAAAAGAAGGTCATAGGGGTATCTCTTTAGGGGTTATCCACCTTTTAGCGAGTAAAGAAGCGGGGGTGAGAAAGGCAATAACAGTTATTTTTGTTAAAAAACTAACGAAGATTACATCAAAAAGAGAAAAGACAATTCCATAAAGACCGAGAAAAGTGAATAAAATGGTATCTAGGAGTTGAGAGGTAGAAAGAGAGATCAAGTTTCTTATAGCAAAGGGAGAGGAGGTCATGGAAGATTTCAGCTTACTAAAAAGTTTTATATCTATTTTTTGTACAATAAAAAATACAACTAAAGAAGCTACGAATAACCTGGGAGCAGGTTCCAATATTTTTGTATAGGAAAGATGCATTACATCTACGCTTGCAGGTATGTATAGTAAGTGAATTTTAGAAAGTGCAGCAAAAAGGAGTAGGCAATATAAGCAGACAGTAGTAGCTTTTTGAGCTCCTTTTACCCCATAAAACTCTTGCATGAGGTTCAATCCTAAAACCCCACCAACAGCAAAGACATCACTTGCTGTCACATGGAACCCAAATAATGTAATTTGCTTTAGTACAAATAGATTAGCAAAAAGAGCTTGTAAACAAATCCAAGCGCAAAGGGCCTCTTTTCCCAGCTTTAGAGCCCCTAAAGTAAAGAAAAAAATAGAGATGATGTGTAGGGCAAAAAGCCACTCGTTTATATTTTCCATAAAATTACGAAAATTATAACCATAAAAAAGCTTAAAATCAATGGTATAAAGTTTTTATAAAGAAGATTGGAGGATTAGGAGATATTTTTCTAATCCCCCTCCGGTCAAAATCTAATCAGCTGTTACGTTAAGGACTTTTGGGTTATTTGATGCCTGGTCGATTAGCGTTATGGTAAAGTTCTGTTGATATTCGCTAACTGGGACAAATATTATTTTATTTAAGTGTGAGTGTTGAGCGATAGTCTGATTTCTAGCTACTTTAGCCGCAAAGTCACTATCTAAAGAGGCATTTGCCTCGCTAGATTTAATGCCATCTACAATAGCAGGAATTGCTAAAGGCCATAAAAATAAAGCCCCCACGCCATAGCCTACAGCTCTTCCAACTGTTGATGTATGAACTTGATTGGCAACCTCATCAGGTCTTGCTTGGGAAAGGCTGATTCTGTCTAATGAAAAATTATAGGTTCTATCCGAGTTGTTTTGGATGTAGATTTGGACGGGTTGGTATCCTTTTGCTATTACATCTCTATCTAAGTACCTTTTACAGTCTGCTTTAGTAAATGCTTTTGCTGTAGCGAGAACTTGGTTAGTAGTTGATGGAGTTACCAGGATTTCTGAAGAAATATTATTAAGGGAAGAAGCTTGGTAGCTAGCGCAAGAAGATAGTAGTATTAATGGAATGCAAACTATTGAAATTAAAATTTTGTTTTTTTTCATAAAGATCTCTAAATAAAATTGAATATTCAGAATATTGTATAATTAATTGCAATTTTCATCAATTTTTTTCTTCTTTGAAAAACAATAGAAAAAAGTAGATAGGAAATAGCTGAATGCGGATACTCTTATTTTTATAGTAATATTCAGGAAGGGAAAAAATGAATCTATTACAAGCTTTAAATGTAGGGACGTCTTTATTTGTTATCTGTAGCCCTTTTGTTGCAGTCCCTGTGATGATTGCCTTAACACAAGGGCATTCAGCCTACGAGAAAAAGAGGATAGCTTTGATAGCAGCTTGCGCTGTTGCTGCTATACTATTGGGGTCTTCTTGGGTAGGAACTCCTTTATTTGCTTTACTAGGGATTAGGCTGGCTGCTTTGCAAGTAGGTGGAGGTTTTGTTGTGTTTTTACTGGGTCTTTCCACATTGCAATCAAAATTTAATAGTGAGAATAATGCAAAAGTTGGAGGCTCTATTGCTGTAGTGCCCCTTGCTATTCCTATGATGGCAGGCCCGGGTGCTATTAGCCAAGTGATCATAGCCGCAGATTCATTTCCAGGATTCATTAATCAAGTGTATATTAGCTTAATTATTGTAATTGTGGCTTTTTTGCTGGGCGTTTGTCTTCGTTTTTCT
>CANNLR010000055.1 GCA_947505635.1 Chlamydiota bacterium | reverse complement strand
TGTTGTGTAGTGAGGAGATCCTTCAGAAGAAGTAGGAACCAAAAGGCCAGGCTCTTTTAAATCTACTCTAGCTTCCATGGAAAGACCAATTCGTAAGGGGTATTTAAGAAGTGTATCTTTATCTATTTCAATACGGACGGGTAATCTTTGTACAATTTTGATCCAGTTGCCAGAGAGATTTTGGGGAGGAAGAATGGAAAAAGCATTACCAGCACCGCCTGGGAGGCCTACGATTTTCCCTTGATAGGAAACGTCAAGTCCATATAGGTCAGAGTGCAAGGTGACAGTTTGGTCAATTCTCATTCGCTTCATTTGGGTTTCTTTGAAGTTGGCGTTGACCCAGATCTGATCTAAGGGGATGATGGCGAGCAAGGGCTGTCCTTGAGGTACCCACATTCCTACTTGAATGCTTCTTTGGGCGACAATTCCTTCTACGGGAGAGGTGATCCTGCAACGATGTAAGTTTACAAAGGCTTGTCTTGCGGTGTCTTTGGCATTAAGAACTTCAGGATGGGATAAGATGGAGGTGTTTTTTACAAGAGCTAAGGCTTTTTCTAGATAGATTTCTGTCATCTGTAAGAGGAAAAATGAGCTTCGTAAAGAAGCTACTGCATGTTCAAAATCTTCTATAGAAACTCCGCCGTCTTCTAGGACATAGAGTCGATGTTCATAGTCTTGTGCCGCTTTGATGAATTCGGCTTTTTTAGCTCCAATGTCAGCTTGTAAGGCAAAGACATTATGAAAGTATTGGCAAACTTCTCTGACTTTGGAGGCTAGGTTTTCTTTAGCTTGATCTAAAGCGATTCTTGCATTAGTTGTGTCTAGTTCAACGAGCACCTGCCCCTTGGATACCAAAAAGGCATCATCGGTGAAGATTCCTGTTACAAACCCAGGCACTAGGGGGGTGAGCACAACCTGATTGCCTTGCACATAAGCGTCATCTGTGTAAGCTATATTGCGAAAAAAAACAAGCCAGCCGATAGTGCCGACTAAGGCGCATCCTAATAGCACCCCGGAATAGGTGTAGATAAGGTTTTTTTTGCTTTTTTCTTGTTCTTCAGTCATAGCTATTCCTTTATTTCTATAGGAGAGGGCATTTGATAGCCTCCTCCAAGAGCTTTGGTAAGTTTGATGACAAAGGCATACTCGTTATAAAGGATGTCAAGGTTCCTAAGAGCTTGTGAGATGACCTCTTCTTCTGAGTCTAACACAGAAAAAGTTGTGTCAAGTCCTCCTGTGCGTCTTAAAGTGGTAAGGGTAAGTCTTGCTTGCGCATCTTTTAAAGACTGTTCTTGTAATTTTTTTTGAGAAAAGGCCATTTGAATATTAGAAATAAAATCTGTGACTTCTTGGGCGCTTGTTAAAATAAGTTGATTGTATTGAAATACAGCCTCATCAAAAATAGCCTTTTTTTCTCTCATATTAGCTTTGATGGCCCCAGAGTTGAAGATAGGAAGACTAAAGGCAGGTGTTAGAGAAGCATTTTTAGATCCAAGAGAAAATAGATTTGCAAAAGATAAACTTTGCAATCCTGCAAGAGCTGTTAGATTGATATTAGGAAAAAAGTCAGCTTTAGCAGCGCTTACTTGGTGAGCTAATGATTCCACTCTCCAAATTTGAGCCATAAGGTCGGGTCTTCTTGATAAAAGATTGGAGGAAAGTTCTTTTGGAAGAAAGATGTTTGTTAAAGAAGACTCTTGGAGAGTATCTAAAGGGAGCTCTGCATCGGGGCTTTTTCCGAGTAAAATATTGATAAGGTGAGTTTGGACCTCTATTTCATCTTTTATAAATAGAAGGCTTTGATTAGCTTCTTGAACATATTCATCATCTAATAACGGGACAAGTCTAGAAGAAAGGGAGCTTGAGAAGAGTCTATTTTGGAGATTGAGTTTATCTTCTCTAATTTCACAAAGCTTCTGATATAAATCTTTCTTTTTATAGTTGATTAAAAGGGCAAAATAACTTTGCGCTAAAGAGGTAGATAAAATGAGTTTAGCTTGTGCAAATTCTGCTTCTTGCGCTTTCAGCTCTCCAAGAGTTGCTTTAAATAGATTTCGATTTTTACCCCAAAAATCGAACTCATATTCAAAAGCAAGAGAAAGGTCTACTTCATAACCATGCAAGGGGAGGAGAGGGTTGTAAGCGTGGCTAAGGCCGTTTTTACTAAAGTAAGCTATGTTGTCATCGCCATTAAAAAATAAAAAAGGAAATAACTTAGATTGTGTAACTTTTGTTTTTTGCCTTGCTGCAGCAATTCTACTTTGTACAGATTGCAAGGAAGGGTTACGGGAAAAGCCTTCTTCGATCCAATGGTTGAGTACTTCGCTATGAAAATCTTCCCACCAAGTTTCTTTAGGCCAGTCCCCTTGTGCAAAAAGACCGGACTCTAAACCTGTATGGATGCTTTTTCCAATATCTTGTGGTCCTTGTAGATTTTCTGTTTTTTCTTTTTGCCCCATAGAAAGACAACCAGAAAAAAGAAGACATATCGCTAGAAGGCTTTTTCTTGTTTGAAAATTATGCATATTACAGTTTATCCACCTTTTATATTTTGTATTAATGGAAAAGATAGATAATAATCAAATGTTTTTTTTAATAATAGAATTCAGAACTCAGTATTTCGCTTTTTATAAAACTGTATATCGACTTGTTGAACGAATCTTAAAAGGCTTGGGAGCGTTGGAGTGGAGGTAAATACTCAGATTTAGCTCTATTAAAAACTAGGGGATTGATTTCAATCGATTAGAAAGTTTAGAAAGACTTGGCCAGGCCGACTGGTACTCTTCTATAAGAGAAAGCAGGGCATTTTTATATTGTGGGGCACTTGAAAGCCACTTAAATTCTTCTTTTGTTAAACTTCCATTACCAGCAAGAATCTTAGAAAAGATGCGCAATTTTAAAGCATTATCTTTAGAAACTAGGGTATCTATTTTTGTTGGTTTGGCTGTATCCGTGGAAGCTAAGATGCTGGAACCTGAGATGAGATAGTATTGATTTTTATTTGGAGAGGAAGAAATTGTCTTTAAAAGTATTTTAGCATCGTGCAGATCTGTCATCATCACTTTTAAAGCTCCTTCCGGGCTTCTTTCTACAAGAAATTGGTTAGAGGGTTTGCGAAGGAGATGACTCACATCTTTCCCTTCGGCTAATATTAGGAGGTTGGGGGAGGGGTAAATGGAAATATCAAAAAGGGTTTTTACGGGCCTTTTGCTGAATTCTTGGCTATAGCTCCCATCCCATTCAAAAGGCTTTGCTGGAGTAAATTGTATGACTCCAAGCTCTCTTGTATTTTCTGTTATGTTTTCTTGGATGCTTTCTTCTTCTACTGTAGTTTCTTGTTCAACGACTGCTTGGCTATCCATGGCATCGCCAAGAGAAACAGTTTTAGGAAACAAATTCCAATCCACCTCTGCATAAAAGCGTTTTTCGACTGCATCAAAGTCAATAAAAGAGATCCCATTTTTTTTAAGAGGCTCTAAAACTGTCTCTAAAAGCAATTTTGCAGCCTCTTGAGGAGTATATTCTTGATAAACGGTGAAAAGAGTCTCTAGAGCTTTTTTTTGCGTTGGGACGACTAGAAATGTTTCTAATAAAGCAAATCTTTGTAGAAGTTCGGTACTATCATCTAACTTTTCCCATAAAGATTGCTCTATAATATCCTCTAGAAACAAACCAAGACTCACAAAGTAGTCTAAGCCCTTTTGTTTCCCTTCTAACTTTTTAAGATATTGATAAAGATCTTTTACCGTTACATCTGTAATTTTTAGAGTCTTTTTGATGACTCTCATGGATTCTTCTGTTAACGCAAAATTGATGGTTTGGCCGGTTTCAAGACCTCTCATCCGTCCCGCCCCCTGCGAAAAAAAATTTTCTAGGGTATCTTTAGAAATCGTCACTATGCCTTTGGCTGTAACTTGCATAGGAGTATCGGAGCCTATAGCGTTACTCTGCCGAATAAAAACTCCTATTTCTTGCGGTTTGAGCGACGTCTTATTTCGTGCTATAGATTCAACTGCCCCCCTCTCTTTAATCATACAACGCCCTTCACTATCGTAATAGGTCAACCCTTTCATTGTGGGATTTGCTTGAAAAAAGGTTCTGATTATATCTTCTTGCTTCATAGTCTGATAAAGTCCTGCCACATCAATCACTACAGGGGGAGCTGCTGGATCACATAATGAAAGCAAAGAAGCTAAACTATTATCTGGAGATAGCTCGTATAAAATAGAGCTTTTAAACATCGCTAAAAGATTGCCTATTGGCGCATCGGGGTTGATTTCTGGCTGCAAATCGGGATGCGTTGTATTGGGGTCGACTGTTCCTGAAGTTACATGTACATGAGAAAGTGCGCTAATCACAGTAAAGCTTGTTCCAGGAATTTTATAGGGAGAAATACGTATTTTTGACAAAATCCATGCAGCAATAAAAGATAGTCTATACTGCAAATTATGATTCAATATATTTTGCAGCTGCAACATGTCCTTTTTTTTAAAAACCTCAAAAGAAGGAAGATTATGTGCTTCTTTTATCTTGGTAAATAATTGAAAAGAAACATGCGCAGATAGATCTTCTCCTTTAAGTAGAAGTTCCTGGAAAGATTCAATATACTCAGCAACAGTCCCAAGATCTATAGGAGTTTTTAAATTTGCTTGTACGGTTGCGTTTATCAAATCGTCAAGAGAAGAAAATTCGGAAGAAGGCTTCGGTATCCCTTTTTTAAATGGAATTGCAATCTGCTTCGTAGAAGGACCATAATCTGTGTCACAAACTTTTAGAAGCGATCTTTCTAGGTTTTCCGATATCTGTTTGCGGCAAAACTCATAGTAACTTAGTAATGCCGGGGGCAAACTCTCTAGCTTTGCTTTAACCATAGGAGAATGCTTCTTCCCAAGCAGATGTGTCATGACTCCAAGATCTTCGGGGAGCTTTTTTATTACCTTGAGGGCAATTTCTTCTTGGAGTTCTTGGAAATTTGCTTTGGTAAGGGTTATTTTAGTAGGAGAATATAAATTTGGGAGGAATTCAAAGTTCCATTTAGCCAAGATGTCCTCTGTTAAAATGGTATCTTGCCAAAACTCGAAGGATGCATTGATATACGATTCTTGAATGGGGGTTAAAAGGCCACTAGCATGGTCATAGCGCTGTCTTGCATCAAGACAGTCTCTAGATTCATCGATAAAGACAAAACTCTCTTTAATGGTTTTTTTAAGAAGACACAGCTCGTCGACAAGAGCCCTCCCGGAAGCAGAGGGATAATGACTTTCGTTATAGAGCGCTTCTTTTAGCCCAAGTCCGACAAGGCCTTGCAAAGTTTTCATATCAGTTAAAATAATGCGCCCCGCTTTTTTAGCATCACCAAACTGTTCATTTAACCATCTTACATCGTTTAAGGTCTGTAGCCCGTTTCGATCAAAAGTAATTTTTTGGATACTTATTCCCATTATGTTGCCAAGAAGCCTTTTTAGATGGCGCTCTTGGTCTGGCAGTAAAGAAGTCGGAACAACCATCAAAGTTAACCGGTTTTTATTGCTTGTTAAAAAGAGCCAAAGAGGAATTAAGACCTGGGATTTTCCAAACCCTGTTCTAGCTTCCAGCTCTATTTTTACCCCTTCTGGACCTAAGGTCATTTTTTCAAGCGCTGCAATTTGATCAACTCTCAGGCGTAAATCCGCAAGCGCCTCAAAGGTAAGTAAAGTCTGAAGATGGGGATGAGTGTGGTCGTAGGCTCTTTTAGCCCCAATGGTTGCTAAAAATTGCTGCTCCGCCTTAGCAACAGCCTCTTTACTGCCCTCTTGGGTTATCTCGAGCACCTCCTGGAGTTTTTTATGAGATCTCTCCAGATGCTGGAGATTTGTGAGGTCATCTAAATAGATTGCTATTTTTGTTTTAATATTTTGAAAGCAGTCTTTCAGGCTTGGGTTTGCGTTCAGTATTTGTTGATCGCTTTCTTTTGCAAAATAGACAAGACACCTTTGTAAAGTAGGTTCTCTAATGAGCCCCCCGAGAACCTCTTTCATAAGCTCTGGAGGATAGGTTCTTAGAGTCCTATTTAACTGTTCTTCATCCTTTTTAAGGAGGGCCTTTTGCTCGGCAATGGCAGTTTCTAATACTCCCACAAGCACATCTGCTTGCCCTGGATCTAACCTGTAAGATGAGGCTTTTCTCGCAGCTTTTATTTTTTCTTCCATCTCGTTAATTTTAATAAGAATCCCTTGACGGGTAGTCTTACAGCTGCTTAACGTAGAAGGGTTTTCATCCGGAAAATCATATACAGCTAAAAGCTCTTCGGCAACCCTAACATCTCCTTGCAATCTACCTAGGACAACCTCTTTAGGCTCGATCTCTAAATAGGGAAGGATCTGCAGCAAAGGCTCTTTGAGTTTTAAGGCAAAACCTCCTGCAAGAGGTGTATTTGCAAGAGCTAGTGGAGCTGCCGTTCTAACCAGTTTTAAAGGAGGCGGAGCCTCCCATAGTCTCGGAATAGCTTCCCAAATCTTTGTGATTTTTCCAAGAAGATTTACAGCGATTCTATCAGGAAGACTCCATACGCGTGTGTTTGGAATGTTGTTGAGTTGGCTAGAGATAGTCAGTCTGGCGCTAATGTCTTTTATTTGATAGCGCGCCGGAAAATCTATATCTGCAAAACCAGATAGCTCCTTTTCAATGGCTGACGCTGGAGTTCTCTTGAGCATCGCTTCAAATTTACCTATATCATTAAGGTTTAAGTGGAGGCCACTTTTGGATAGAGAAATGTTCTTAAGTTTTTCTGCTTTTTCATGATTTTCTAATAAACTCTCTATTGTCGGAAAACTCGATTTTATAGGACTATTTAGAACCTCTAGGATAAGATGATGCAGATTTCCAAATAAAGACTCTTGTCTTTGCTTTGTCCTAGGAAAAGAAGCGGTCAATAACTCTTGTAATTCTTTTTTTTCTTGAGGGGATCCCGTCAGTGCGATTTGGTAGTAACAGAGAAAATTACTAATAAAATCCTCATCCGGTCTCGTTTTTAACACTATGCTCTTAGGGTTCTTTTGCGCTTTAACCATCTCTTCTAACAACTGATCAGAAATTGTAAAAACATAGTCTTTCTTTAAAAGAAGACCTTTATCTGGTTTCGTAACCTGCTTAAATTTGATTGCAGCTAGTCCTAATTCTTTGCAGCGGTTATTGATAATTTGATTATTCGGTGTAGTAATTACCTCCAAATCCGCTAAAAGATGTAGAGTCCTCTTTTCATCTTTAATAGAGAGCCAGTCAGGCCCAACAGCAGCGCTTTGCTCTAAACAGGTTAGATAATCTTGGGATAGGAGTTGCAATCTTGGTTCTTCTAACCTTCTAGTTGACTCTTGTTCTACAAGCTTTAACCTTATGCGAAGAGCTGCTCCATGAGGATGCTCATCTTTATAGGTGGCCTCTTGTATCAGATGGGTCTCTTCTTTATTCCATTGATTGCGATGTAAAGATAAAGAATCTATGAGTTCTCGTGCTTTTTCATAATTTCTAGAGCTCAAAGATAAATAAATTAAGTATGCAAGAGGGATGGGATCTATGGAATTTTCTAATTTCCCGGTTGGCGTTAGAGGGAAAATTAAAAGTTTCGGCAGTTGTGAAGCCTTAGTCTTTTCATCTTTATAGGGGAAGTTGGACACTTGTCGATTCGGCATAATAGCAATCATGCCCCCGTTGGCATTTGTCAAAACTAAATAATGCAAATAGGGCTCTAGTTCAAAACATGGCGCTATAGCTTTTAAAGAATAACCGTGTAAATCGACAGACTCACACTTCCAGAGGTTACCCTCCTCTCTTTTAAAGGTAAGGCCATAGGTAGGAAAGTCAAATTCTTGAATAGCGTCATGCTTATTTTTCCATATGAGAATATTTTCTGTATTATCGAAGCTAAGCCATTTCTTTATAAGAGGATCCTTACTGCTATAACAGGCAGCAAGAGTCAGTTCGGGATTTTCTGGATGTATCACCCGGTCTTGGGGCATGAAGCAAAGAGGTTTAAAAGGGGTTGTCTTGGCAAATAAAATAGATTCTGTCGGCTCTTTTGTGCTCACCCACAGGGTGCCATTTTTTCGTAAGATTCCCCCTGGGCTCAAAGGTCCTTTTTCGGAAGATATTATAAATTTTTCACTTTCCCCGGATCTTAAGGTAAACCAGTCGCTAGTCCCATCGGATCTTTTAAGGCTCTTTTGCAATATAAATTCTCTTCCGGACACCTGAAGCCTGTGCTCTATTCCATTATCCTTAAAAAAGTACTCCTTAATTCCTGTCTTTTGATCAAGACTTGAGGTTGCAGGATGATTTTCATCCATAAGACAAGGTCTAATGTCTTTATACACAAAAAAAGGTAACCGGTCATTTGGTAGAGCGTAGGTTTCGAAATAGGCAACTCCTTTAGCTAAGTCAGATTGCTCTAGATGAGAAGTAAACACTTTAGGAGTACTACTTGTATATTCTGCATAAGCCTTCTCGCAAAGTTGAAGCAAGTCTGGATTTTTATCCACATAGGGAGTTAATGAAACAAGCTCTGCCAAACAGCCCCCTTTCCTCTTTATTTTTGACATAGAGACTTTTAATAGAGCTTCTATTCTTTTTAGCCTTTTTTCTACGATTGGATTTTTACCCGTTTCCTGTGCCGCTTGGAGGTAGCAATAACTTTGTGCAGAGGCTCTTACTAAAGCAAGCTGTAAAGCCGGAAGAGTATCTGTTTTGAAAATTCCTTCCTCTAAAAAATGTAAGAACTGCTCAGCTATCTGATTGCTTGTATTTTTCATGGTGAACGAAAGGATTGACTCCGTTTCTTTCTCCCTTTTTGTAGATAAAAAGCTATCAAAAAGGATTCTGAAATAGGGATTTTCTAATCTCACTAAATGTTTTTGGAAATAAGAAATAGTTGATGGAATAAGCATTTCTTCATACAGAGTAATAGAAAGAAGCTCTGCAATTTCTTCTTCAGGAAAAGCTACACCACCAAATTGCATAGCTGTATTGCAGCTAATGAGCATTTGCTTATTTTGCGAAGTTCTATCTAATTCCTTACTTGGGTCCAAAGAAAGAGGCACAGGGATTCTCCTGTCTAGAAGGATATCTGCTATAGGACTATCTTTTTTGGACCATTTACATAAGACATCTACAAGCAATCCATAAGTTGGATTCTCTCTATTTTTTAAACTCCAATAATAGGTGTAGTCTACAGTGGAGCTTCTAACGGATACATACGGATAGCAAAATAAACGCGAATTACTCTCTTTGCCGGATCCAAATAAGGCATAGGTGAGTGTTGGTAATTGCAATAATTCATTAGCCCACTCTGGTTTCCACGCAGATCTAGAAAAGTTCTCACAGGCTCCTATTAAAGGATCTGAAGTGTTTTTTGTAATAAGGGGCTCGCCTTTAAAATGAGGGCTTCTCTCAGCTACGCCCATTTGATGAAAAAAATGGATAAAGGGATCTTCCAGCATACCTATTCGATTTTGATATTCTGTGTTGTCTGTAAAGGTGTTAGAATCGACTTTCCATATCACAGTGCGTACAGGAACAGTAATAAGAGCAGCTAACCCTTCCCTAACAGCAGCTAGACGTTTTGCGTTAGATGGATGCGTTATTCTTAAAAGAGCCCCGGCATTTGTAATGAGAGCGAGCAATTTAAAAGACTCTTGAGCTAAGCAGTGTGGATCTGCCCCCTGATCTTTCATTCTATATAAAAAACCGGTTACCGCATTGCATATAAGAACAATCTCATCTCCTGAAAATTGATTTTTTCTTGTTTCAACTAATTTATTCATACAACATCTAACCCAGAACTCAAAATGATCATGTGGTATCTTCTTTAACCATAATGGGTTTGTTGCTAAAGGAAGTATTTCTAAATACTCTAAAATCCTATGTGATGCTGACTCTTCAGAAAAAACTGATGCATATAATTCATGTGGATTGTACGCAAAGGGGCTTTTAGGGTTAGGTCGGTTTAACTCGAAACCCTTTTGTAAACTAAGCTGAGATGGATATACAATATGATATTTCTCATTATCTTGAAAATGGAGCGGTTTTAGCGCAAGATCATGACCTTTTTCCATTTCTTGGCTTTTCACCCTTGTAATCAAAAAAGCAATCTCGTCGGAGAGCTGTTCTACTTGCTTAGTCTCTTCTGCTGAGGGTTTTTCTAATTCTAATAAAGACCTGTTAAGCCGTTTAACTGCCCACTCAAGATTCGAAATATCGTTCAGCTCTACATTTGCAAAGCGATGAAATAGCTCTAGACTTCCCATTCTTAAATATAGATTCACATGAAGGCAGGTCTCTTTAGAAAGGACTTCTTTCAAGGGAGTAGTCCAGGCCTTTACCGTACACGACCCCCCTCTTTGAGGTCCAAGCAAAAGCCCTTTCTTACTTCTTTCAAAGCCGCTAGACCATAAGCCGAGCGCATTATGATAAAAATCATCAATGGTATAGTTGGTTTTTTCTG
>CANNLR010000054.1 GCA_947505635.1 Chlamydiota bacterium | reverse complement strand
GATTCCTTGGCGTGATGTAGCAGGATTTCGTAATATTATCGTACATGATTATTTAGATGGAATAGACAAGGATATCCTTTGGACCATCATTACCTCAGAACTCCCTGCTATCAAGCAGGTAATGCTGACTTATGTTAAAAATCCTCCTGCTTAGAAGTGAAATTTTATTTTCATAGTAAGTGTTTTATCCCGGCAAATCCAATGTGAATAAGCCAGGTAAAAAAGAGAAAACATAAGATGCTAAGAAAGTATCCTACTAAAACACAAATTCCATCCTCTTTGAGTAGACCTATAGCTAGACAGATCATAGGAATGGCTGAGATAAGGTTGATCAAGGGTATGGGGATAGGAAGAGATAGGATTAGGGCTAAAATAAAGAGTAGAATCCCGTTGAATGTAATAAAAGCTCTATTTTTTGTGAGTATTGGTAGACGATGCCTTAAAAACTTTCGTAAGAAGATAGAGAGGGTAATTATTTTCTTAACAACTCTATCGAGCATCTTTTTTGAAACTTTTTTCCTTAAAAGCCAGGCAGGCAGCCAAAGAGGTTTTTTAAATCCCATTTGAAGTCCCATCAAGGAACAAAGAAGGCCAAAGGGAGTTGACATCCCTGGAATTTGAACAGGAAAGCAAAGAGGTAAGGTAAAAATAAGGATAAGAGCTGGGTGTCCATGTTCAGATAAAATGGAGAAGATTTCCTTTATGCTACTATCCTTGGGCCTTTTTAATAAGAGCTTTAAGGATAGGATAAAGGGTGTATGTTTCATCTATGAATTAAATGTTTTATTTCTGAGGCTCCAAAATAAGCAAGATAGAAGAAAAATGAAAAGCAGGCTAGAGCAAGGAAATATCCTACTAAAATGCAGACGCCATCATCTTCTAAGAAGCCTAGTCCCAAGAAAATAATAGGAAGTGTGGACATGAAGTTTGTGAAGGGTATAGGGAGAGGGAGGGACAAAAGCAAGGATAGTATAACTATAAGGGTTCCGTTGATTCGGATAAAACTTTTATTTTTCGTAAATATAGGTAGGCGTGGTTTTAAAAACTTTTGTAAGAATAAGGAGATAGAGATTACTTTTTTTATGATCTTTTGTAGTGTGTTTTTTGGGATTTTTTTCTCTAAAATCCATTTTGGCAGCCAAAGATGGTTTGTGTATCCCATTTGAATTCCGATTAGGCATAAAAGGAATCCAAAGGGGGTTGATAGACCTGGGAGTGGGATCGGAAGGCAAAGGGGAAGACTAAAAATAAGTAAAAGAGCAGCATGTCCATGTTTGGCTAAGATGGTAAGAACTTCTTTTATAGTAACTGCGTGAGGCACCTTTAAGATAAGCTCTAAAGCCTCTGTGAAAGGGGTGTGTAGGACTGGATTTTTTTTCATAAAGCTATTTAGATAAAAAATGATATGTGCATATTTTTCTTTATAGCAAATGGTGGATATTATTTTGTTATAAAAAATATCTTTATGTCGAAGAGGTCGTTTAAAAGGGGATAGGTAACAAGGGAAAAACAAAAAAGCAGTACGTAAGTACTGCTTTTAATGAATAAAAAGTGTCTTCTCTTTCTTATCTTAGTGAGTGTGCGCTAAGAATTCGCAAATCAGAGGGATATTTACAGGAAGAGGGAAAGGCACTTGATCCATGTGAGGGGAGGAAAGAAGTTGTCCTGAGAAGTTTTCTGTGCTTACAGAAATGTATTCAGGAAAATCTCTACCGCCAGCTACGATGGAATCTTTAACTAAAGGCATATTTTGTGATTTAGCTTTAACGGAGATTGTCATACCAGGTCTTACGTAGAAAGAACGTCTATCTACTTTTTTCCCGTTGACTAATACGTGCCCGTGGGCAACGAGCTGTTGAGCTCCGAAAATTGTGCTAGAAAACTTCATACGATAAACGATATTATCGAGTCTGCACTCAATACGCTCTATAAACGCTTGAGGAGTGTTTCCTTTAGAAGCTTCTGCTTCTTTAAAATAACGAACGAGTTGTTTACCGGTAAGCATACCATAAACAGCTTTGAGTTTTTGTTGCTCTTCGAGCTGAGAGCCGTAGTCAGATTTTTTTTTGCGTTTAGCTCCGTGAACCCCTGGTGGGTTTGGCTTGTGTAAAAGTGGATTGCGCGCGCGTCCAAAAATATTGACTCCAAAACGACGTGCTATGCGATTTTTTGGACCTGTATATCGAACCATTGTTTCTCCTAAGTGGTAAGTACATTCTACTTGAAAGACACAAATCCTAGTACAATTTTGGTTTTTAAACAAGAGTATTTTGTGTTTCGTGCTTCTTTTCTTCTTTTCCTATAGGATCTTTGTAGATTTAACCTAGAAAAGGAATTTTTATATGAAATTTTTTATTATGATTTTTGCGATTTTATGCGGAGGTTTCATCATATAACCTCTGATTCTATCATCTTGTGCGATATTGATGATACGATTTTGATTCCAACGCAGATGTTAGGCTGTGATGAAGGGTTCTATGCCCTGATGCAAAAATATAAGGAGGAAGGATTCTCTTTACAAGACGCCCTAAAAAGAGCCCTCGATGAAGTGGGAAAGGGTGAGGCATGTGACAGCCTCTATTATACAGAAAGAGGGGCCCAGGAAATTAGAATACTCCAGTAAAGGATATTTAAAATTATTTATTAATAATGCCGCTGGATTTTAAGTCTACGGGAGGCTTCTTAAACTCATTTTGAGGATTTTCATCAAAGCTGGAGCTATTCAGCAGTTGGAGCGGTATGATAGTGACGGAGCCTATCCTCAAGAAGTAAAAAAGCTCTTTCTGGCTGATGATTTATCTGCTAGAGATCTCCAAATTCCTGATGGATATAACTTCCCTTATCAACCTAACCTAATGCAAAGGTATACAACTTATCTTGTAAAAAGCAGAAAAAGATTAGGGAATTGGTCAGGTACAGGTGCTGGAAAAACTCTTTAAAGAATTCTCGGAGACTATAATAGGGATTAAAGAAAGTGAAGGAAATCTTTTTTTAACAAAGTCTATTTTAAAAACGGTTCCAGGATGTAAAGTGTTTGTAGGTAAAGAAAAACAGATTCCCGAGGCGGTTAGCTATGGTGGCTCAGGAACAATTTGTGGTATGGCAAATTTATGGCCAGAGATTATTTGTTCCTTATATGAAACAGGAGAGGCTATAAAGGCAGAGGAGATGTTTTTAATATTAGAAAACCATCCTTTCATTACCAGTTGTAAAGCTTTACTTTCTAAGAAAAAAGCCTCCAATTGGCATTTAGTGAGACCACTTTTAGTTTTTTTATCTAAAGAAGAAAGTAATTTATTAAATAAATGAGAAAATATGAAAATTATTATACACCTTATAGCCTGTTTTTTTATGCTTAATTTATCAGCGAATCCAGTCATTTATGCTATTGCAGGTTCTCCAGCCTCCGGAAAAACAACTTTTGTTCAAGAGAAAAGCATATTCTTTCCTGAAGATGTTTTTTATCATGATTGTGACTCTGTTATGGTTGCCTTAGAAGGTTATCAGGCAGATGTACAATTACTAGGTTCTGCCAAGGCTTTTCAGAAATGGGAGCTGCCTGCGCGCGAAAAAGCAGAGGACATGTTAAAAGAAGCTGTTGAAGTCAAAAAAACATTGTCTACGATCGTTCTTGCGCATTGCCAAGTTCGTATTTATTTTTGAAAGATCTTGTGGATAATCATGAGTATACACTCATTATGCATGTTTTATATGTAACTGAAGAAGAGGCCCTTTCTAGAGCTGAAGTAAGAGAAGAAAAAAACAAGTAGACATATACCGAAAGAAGTTCTTTTAGAAAGGATGGCAGGGATAAGAGATCTTTGGCCTTCTTATGTTAGCTTAGCGAAGGAGGCTTATTTATACGATAGTAATGACACAGATTATAAGGTAATAGCCGAGGGAAAAGGGCTAGATTTTAAAATTTTTGATGAAGAGACTTATGAAAATTTTATGCAAAAGAAAGAGAAGATTCTCTTTTGATGAATAGAAAAAATGAAATCATTTTTTTATTTTTATAATCTTACAAGGATTGTCTGTGTAGATTGCATCAACATCCAAATATACCGCTTCTTCCCATTCGCTTTCTGTATTGATACCAAATAACACCAAAAATATATCGGGATCACATTTTTTTAGATAGGAAATGGTCTGAGGAGTCCATAGATGGAACTCAAGAGAGCTCACACCTTCTCCCAATGCAAAAGTCTCAGTTACAGTCATGTTCCTTTTAAGTTCAAATCCTATTGGAGAAGAAGTTAAGGGGATCTCAGTCTGGCCTTTTTGATGTAAATCTAAAAGTCTTTGACGTGTGAGATCTCTTTTTTCAAAGGTTTTCCACTGAGGCTTATAGAGATTTAGTAGTTCTATGTGTTCGGAATTTGTTGAGTAAAAAATAAGACGTTTTGATTCCTCCTCAGAAATCGTTTGTATTAGGGCTTGAACTAGAGTCTTTGGAGGGAGCGACTTTAGGTCGATAATGATTAGAGTATTTGGAAAGGAATGTAGAACCTCTTCGAGCTTGGGGATATGCAAATTTTGTGCTCGAAAAGGGAAATTCTCTTCGGATTTATAATTATATGCGGCATCGAGGTTTGAAAGCTCATTCCAGTTGTGTGAAGAAATAGAGCCAGAGCCATTTGTCCATTTCTTTAGGTCATCAGGATGATAGACAACGACAACGCCATCTAGAGTTACTTGTACATCTAGCTCGAGAGCTTCACATCCTATCTTTAAGGACTCGGAAAAAGAAAGAAGTGTGTTTTCAGGGAAATTTTGGCTTCCTCCCCTATGGGAAATAATTAAGGGGGTAGCGTAAGCGGGTATGATTGCAATGAAGTAAAAGCAGACGGATAGTATAATTTTAAAAAACAATTTATTTTCCAATTTAGAATAGTTGAATATAGATATAACTATATTATCGATTTACATCGATTTTTTCAATATAAGAGCGCGCACTTGATCGTGATATTGTTCTTGAATTCTATCTAACTTCTCTGTCTGAAGAGCTTCTTGCGTAACTTAAAATTTTAGGTTAATATCTTCCGTTGACATCCTCCCCTTCCTTTAGGGAGGGGAGGATGTCAAGAAATACATCTACATTGGTCATGGCAGTTCCCTTGTCTGTTCTTATTTTAAGTACCGGATCGCAATCCGAATAAATTAACTAAAAAATCAGATTCAATTCCTGATAAATCGATAAAAAAATATAACAATTTGAATATAAATAAGTTGTGATATTTGATCTTTGTTGAGATTCTTCTTGATTACCCCTGAGGCAACCTCTTCCCTTAAGAAAGGATATTGTTATTTTATCTATGGAGTTTGACGAGTTTTTTGCTCAGTTCTAAAGCCTTCTCTTAAAAGACTTGCCTGTAATCGTTGTGTGCCCTGCATGAGTTTAGCAAAATAGTGGATTTATAGAAGTATTTAGGGTATCGTATTTAGGATAAGTATAGCGAGGTTGTTATGTCTAATGAGAAAGAATATTTTGTTATAGCCTTTTATCTATTCACTTCTATTGCAGATCCCCATGCAGAGATAGCTAAACATCGGGCATTTTTTGCAGAAAGAGATGTTAAATCCCGTATTTATATCTCTTATGAAGGAATCAATGCACAGATGAGCGCTTTAAAGGAGCATGCTTTAGAGTATATAGAATGGATGAGGCAAGATGAGCGTTTTAAAGATATTGATTTTAAGGTTCACAGCTATCATGAGCAGGTCTTCCCTAGAACGGTAGTAAAATTTAGAAAACAGCTGGTCGCTTTAGACCACAATGCAAACCCTCATAAGTGTGGAGAGCATATATCTCCTGCCATTTGGAAGGAAATGCTTGAAAAAGAAAAAAATATTTTACTTTTAGATGTGCGCAATGATTATGAGTGGAAGATCGGGCGGTTTGCTGGGGCTGTTAAGCCAGAGCTTGATATGTTCCGTAAGTTTCCTGAGTATGCAAAACAGTTAAAAGAAGAGTATGATCTTAAAAACACGAAAGTGATGATGTACTGTACGGGGGGGATCCGTTGCGAGCTATACTCGGCTTTAATGAAAGAAGAAGGGTTTGAGAATGTCTATCAACTAAATGGTGGCGTGATTCGCTACGGCTTAGAGCAAGGAGAAGATCTTTGGGAAGGAAAGCTTTTTGTCTTTGATGACAGGTTAGCGATCCCCTTAAAAGAAGATAGTAAAGCTCTTCCTGTTAGTGGATGTCATTTCTGTGGGGAGCCTTCAGATGTCTATCATAACTGTGCTAATATGGATTGTAATACACTTTTCCTTTCTTGCTCTGACTGCGCAGAAAAAGTGCAAGGGGCTTGTAAGCCTTCTTGTCAATGCGCTCCTAGAATGCGAGTTTTTGAAAAGGTGGCAAGACCAAAGCCATTTAGACGGAAGCATCTTTGTGCAACTGTTCTAACAGGGTAAGGATTTTTTGCTGAGTCGGGTCGAGCACTACTGTGAGACCCGGCTTGATTCCTTCCTCAGAGAGCTTAAAGGCTTTCATTGTATTGCAAATACGTCCATCCAATCTGATCCCAATTCCTCTAGCGCCAACCATGTTGCCCCAGTCTCCAAACATTTGTAAGGACATCTCGCAAGCGGTAATTAAAAATACAATGTTATGATTTGGATTTTCATGAGCAGCTTCAAATATTTTCTCTCCAATGTAATGGATAGTCGGGATATAGAGGAGTTTTGCTTTTGTGCCGGCTAGAAGATGGCTGCATTTACCAATAAAGCATTGGCTGCAAACGGGGTGGTCTTGAATATTTTCACAAAGATCAGAAAAACGACCAGAGGGGCATTCTAGTGGTTTGTGGCAATAAGAGAACCCTACAATTAGAATCGTTTTTTCTTCTAACAGAAGATTTTTAAATTCATCTTCTCCCTGTATACCGTAAAAAAATAGATCATCTTTTCTTGAAAAGCTTTTACGCTTTAGATAAGAGCGTAATAAAGAGAGGGTGTAAGTGAAAGGACGTTTAAAGAAATAGCGAAGGAAGGTATTCTTTTTATCCTGAGTTAGGATGTAAAAAAGACTTTTCAACCTAAGGAGTCTTGCTGTTTTAGCTGTTATGCCAACCATTTTAGGGAGGCTGCGAAGTGTTTTTAAGGGATGAATTTTTTCGAAAGCTTTAGCTTTAGTATCCCAGGTGTCTTGCTTTTTTTGCCAAGAAGGAGAAGCAGATTCGATTATTTTTAATTTATTATTCATAGGGTATATCTTTGTAATGACTAATCTAATCTTCTCTATTGGACAAGAAATTCGCAATCAAGAAGCTTTCTTTACTATAAGTATAGCAGAAAAAGATACTTCGCGCATTTTATATTTACCGATTTTACAAAAAATGGGAGAAGAGGCAAAAGAGCTATCTTCTTTTTTAAGAAAGCAAAAGTGTAAAGAAGTAGGGATCCCCTTAGGAAGTTCGGAAGAGCAGACTTTAAGCTGTAATACAATACGGATTAAGGAGGCTTATTCTTTAGAAGCTATGCAAAAACTTATTTTTGCAAAAAAACTTCTCTGGAAAGGAGGCTCTCTTTTTTTTAATCCTTTAAGTAAGGTGAGAGTAGAGTTAGAAGCAGAAACGGTTGGGGTAGAAGGCCTTCTAGTAACAGGCTCTCTTGTTATAGATGGATCCACCTATCCTTTTTCTTCTGTAGATTTTTTATTTCAGGGCAAGGATGTTGTTTGGGGTATTTGCAAAAGAATGGTCTTTGTTTTACCGGAAGACATGCAAACTTCTTGGTTAAAAGTTTTATATCCTGAACCTCGAATTTTAGAGGGAAAAGAAAAAGAGCTCTTTATTCATAAATACAAAGAAGATCCTCCGGAAGAATTTCCTAAGACGGTATGGAGGGGAGATTACTCTCTTATGCAAAAAGATCTTACCGTGTACCCCTATCTTTTGTTAAAAGATGGATACGGAGCCTTTGCTGACCTTAAGATGGAGTATGGAGAGAAGGTTGTAGACTTTTTGGATTCTAAAGCATTTTCGGGGCGTAATATTATAGCAGAAAGAGAGTGGGAGAAGGATTTTTTAGAAACAGATTTCAGAAGAAAGCTTTTAGAAAATTCTCAATATTACTGTCCAACAGATAAGGTTGCAAAAAGTCTTTCTTTTTTACTAGATATTGGGTGGAAGATCTTTGATAGCAAAGGACGTCGCTTGATGAAGATGACTCAAAAAAATCTTTTTTTGGGTGTAGAGGGACAAAATCTTACTTTCAAAGGCTCTTTTTCTTATGGAGAACATACGGCTAATGTTGCCGATGTTGTCGGCTCCTTTAGCCGTAGAGAAAGGTTTTTAGAGCTCTCTTCTTCTGCTGTAGCCTGGTTAGAAGGGGACTTAGATTATGAGGGAATGGAAGATCTTGTATCGACAGAAAGGATTGGAGATACTTGTTTTCTACCTAAAAAGCAGTTTGGTATGTTGGATGGGATGAAAGATATGTTTTCTTGCGATAAAGAGAGTAAGTCATTACTTGATAGATTGCACTCTATAGAGAAAACATTGGGGTCTGAAGATGCTTTATTTAAAGGAGAGCTTCGACCTTATCAAAAAGAGGGGAGAGATTGGCTCTACTTTATCCAGAAAAATGGTTTTTCAGGCTTGCTAGCTGATGAGATGGGTCTTGGCAAGACGGTACAAGCCCTTTCTTTTTTTTCTACATTTTCTTCTGATAAACCCATTTTACTTATAGCTCCTACTTCTTTGATTTTTAATTGGAAGAAAGAATGGGAGACCTTTATCCCTCATAAGAAGTTGCATGTGCATCAAGGTCCTTTAAGGGAAAAAGGGGAGTCTTTGCAGGGGAAAGAAGCTATATTGACCTCGTATGCATACTTGAGGATTGATCAGGCTCTTTTTTCTTCTTTATCCTTTTCTTGTGTTTTACTAGATGAAGCGCAGTGGATTAAAAACCCTGAAAGCCAGCTAGCTAAAGCCTGTTTTTCCTTGCGATCTAAGATGAGGCTTTGTCTTACAGGAACTCCTATTGAGAATAAGGCAGAAGATCTTTGGTCTTTATTCCACTTTTTAGAACCAGAGCTTTTAGGAGAAAAAGAAACATTTATTTCGATGTTAACATCTTCTGCTTTTGATGATAGATATAGGCAAAGGATCCGTAAGAAAGTACAGCCTTTTCTTTTGAGAAGAAGAAAAGAAGAGGTGTTGAAGGATCTACCAGATAAGATAGAACAAGTTGTCTGGGTGGAAATGAAAGAAGAGCAAAGGTCTTTTTATGAAGATTGGCTGAATAAAACTCGGCAAGGTCTTTTGAAAAAGGTCTCTTTAGAAGGAGCTTCCTCTCATCGTATGGAGATTTTGGAGGCTGTTTTGCGTCTTAGGCAGATTTGTTGTGATCCTTTACTTGTTGACGGAGAAAATGCACCGGAAAGTGCTAAAGTGGAAAGGGTGCTTTTAGATTTAGAAGAAGCTATAGAGCAAAATCGAAAAGTACTTGTTTATAGTCAGTTTACCAAGATGTTAAAAATCTTAGAAAAGAAGATACGGGAGAAAGGATGGAAATATGTCTATTTAGATGGAGAAACAAAGGATCGAGAGCAGGTCGTATCTTCTTTTCAAAATGATTCTTCTATTTCTGTTTTCTTAATTAGTCTGAAAGCTGGAGGGGTAGGTCTTAATCTTACGGCCGCAGATTATGTTTTCCTTTTCGACCCATGGTGGAATGAAGCGGTAGAAAGACAAGCTATAGATAGGGCTCATCGATTTGGCAGAAAAGATACAGTTGTAGCAAGGCGGTATATTTCAGCAGAGAGCATAGAAGAGAAGATGATGAAATTAAAAGAACACAAGGTGTCCTTAGCTAAGGGGCTTTTAGACTTTGATCAACAAGATCCAGAATCTATGCTAGAGCAGATGATAGAACTCTTGAAATGATCGAATACCTGGTTTAAAGGTATTCGATCCTATGGGGATTTAGTATATATCTCCAGAGTCAACAAAATCTAAAGAGGAATCCAAAACTTTTAAAGACCCTGTTCCATCGCTCTTTTTAGCGGCAGTTATAAGCTTTTCTAAAGTAGCATCTAATTGTATTTTTGTTGTAGCGATCATCTGAGACCGTTCTTCTGTTGTTGGAGAGTATTGAACAATCAGCTCACCTGTTTTCTTGAAAAAAGATCTTACGATTAATTCTATTTGCTCAAAGACCATTTCTTTAGGAGCTATAAGTTCTTCTATGTTTTTTGTAACAGGGTCTATAGCGAAATCGATCTTATCAGATATAGAATTGAATTCTATTCTTAAGTTAGCTAGGAATTCTTCTTTTTCTGATTCAGAAGGAGTCTTTGTAGTGATGAATGTGTTTATTTCTTCTAAAATGGTGTTTAGGTTTGATTTTACATCAGCGAAAATTTGCTTTCTTTGCATTTCTGTTAGCATGGGAGGCTCAAAATGATGGTCTTCATAATCTGGTATAGTATTTTCAGTTTCTTTTGCGATAGGGGCTTCTAATGTTGTCTTAGGGGGTTCGTTCCTTATAGGGTCTATTTTGACTT
>CANNLR010000053.1 GCA_947505635.1 Chlamydiota bacterium | reverse complement strand
TAGAATGCTACAGCTGCTCTAGAGAGCGTAGAAGACTGCTTTTTGATGCCGCTAAAAATGAAGGCATCACAACACTAGCCTTCGGCCATCATAGAGACGATAGCATTCAAACTCTTTTAATGAATCTTTTCCATAAAGCAGAGTTTGCTGCCAATCTACCTAAAGTGCCCATGTATGATTATGGAGTGACGATTATCAGGCCTTTAATTTATGTTGCAGAAGAACAAATTAAAGAGTTTGCCAAGCTGTACGGTTTCAATCGCGTCACTTGTCAATGTCCTGTAGGACAAGACTCCCTACGAAAAAAAACAAACGATCTCATTTCTCATTTGGAAGAAACTTTTCCCAACATTAGAAACAATCTATCTCAAGCTAGCTTCACTTATGCTTCTGATAAAGCTCTTGGCAAAAAGAAAAGTTCTTAAAAAACCAAAACGACCTCTTCGCTCTAAAGTTTTTATTACTATTCTAGATAATTCCTCAATATAGTATATTTGCTTTAATGTTGATGCGCGAAGATATCGCGATTTCGTAAAGCAAGTTCCTCTATGACAAAACTCTCAACATGAGTGTCATGGCACAAGGTCCGTAAGGATAGGTCGAAAGTCCCCGCCAAAGCCCCTTTAAGATTGAGGCCGCAGGAATGGATATCAACTACAGTTACAACCACGCTCACGAATAGGTCTTTGCTATTATGTTTCTCTACGAACTTTCTGCTGTTATTCTTTATTTCATACTCCTGCTAGCGATCGGCGTTTTGTCTTATAAAAGACATTTATCCGCAGCAGATTTCATTATAGGAAATCGCTCACTTAGCTACTGGCTTACAGCCCTTGCCGCGCACGCAAGTGATATGAGTAGTTGGCTGTTTATGGGCTATCCCGCCGCTATCTTCATGGGAGGCTTTATTAACGCCTGGGTAGCTGTAGGTTTAATTCTGTTTATGTTCTTAAATTGGCAACTCATAGCCCCAAAAATTCGTGTTGCTACAGAGCAGTATAATAGCCTTACTTTTTCTTCTTTTTTTGAAAGTAGATTAGCCGACTCTTCTGGCCTTATCCGCATTTTCACAGCTATCATGTCTTTACTTTTTTATACTATTTACATCTCTGCTGCCCTCGTAGGATTGGGCATTCTTTTAGAAACTTTGTTCGACATCAACTACTACTTAGGCGTATTTCTTGGAGCTTTAGTTGTTATTCCCTATGTATTTATTGGCGGATTTTTAACTCTAGCCTGGATCGACCTCTTTCAAGGAATGTTTTTGCTCTGTGTCATTATTTTTGTGCCGTTATATCTTATGCCTCAAATAGGAGGCTGGGATGGTCTTTTAAAAACCCTTCATGGCAAAAGTATTCTATCGAGTTTAATCCCTAACTTCGCTCCTAAGACTTTATGGAATATCTTTCTTATCATAACAGGATGGGGTCTTGGCTATTTTGGACAACCTCATATTATTACAAAGTTTATGGGGATTAGAAATGCCTATGAGATCCCAAAATCTAAATGGATCGGAATGACCTGGATGACTCTTGCCCTTGCAGCCGCTACATTAGTAGGCCTTGTAGGCACGGCCTACTTTACTCAAGGAATTCAAGACCCAGAACATATCTTCATAGAACTTGTAAAAGACCACTTCCCCCCCTTCCTTGTAGGACTCATCTTATGTGCTATATTGGCAGCGACAATTAATGCAATGAGCTCTCAAGTCCTTGTTGTTTCCTCTAGCTTAACAGAAGATTTTTATAAGAAAATCTTTCATAAAGATGCCTCCTCAAAAGAACTCCTTATTGTATCTAGATTGGGTGTTATCTTCATAACCGTCTTAGCTTTTTGCATTGCTTACGCTAAAATTAGCACTATTTATTCACTTATTCTTTATGCCTGGTCAGGACTTGGCTCTTCTTTTGGACCTTTACTCCTCCTCTCTCTTTACTCTAGAAAAATCAATAAATATGGAGCTTGGGTAGGTATTTTAACAGGTGGAATTCTAGCAGCTATCTGGCCTTATTTTAATACACGCCTGTCTTTAGAAATCCCAACTCTCATTCCGGCTTTTACCCTCAGCTTCCTATCCATTATCATTGTTTCTTATTTAACAAAAAAAAAACTTGCTAACTACAATTAACTCTCTTTAAGGAGCCCTATGCACAAACCTACCGTACTCATCACTAATGACGATGGAATTCATGCTCCTGGATTAAAACATCTTTGGATGGGACTGAAAGATTTTTGCAATATAATTATTGTAGCTCCATCTGTCGAACAGTCAGGTGTTGGAGTTTGCGTAACCCTAAGAAACCCTTTACATATAGAGCCTGTCAAATGGGATGATAAAACACCTGCTTGGCAAGTTGCTGGGACTCCAGCAGATTGCGTTCGTTTAGCTATAAACATACTACTCACCACACCTCCTGATCTTGTCCTCTCTGGCATTAATAGAGGTGGCAATTCTGGAAGAAATATCTTATATAGCGGGACTGTAGGGGGCGTAATTGATGCCGCAATAAAAGGGGTCCCAGGGATCGCTTTTTCTTGCGAAGATCAAGCTAATCCAGAATTTCAACATTTTGAAAATCAAATCTTTCCTCTAGTGGATTATTTACTGAACCACCCCTTACCCAATGGTAATTTTCTGAATGTCACATTCCCCTCAAATCACAAAAATCTCCACAAGGGCTATCGCTTAGCTAGACAGGGAATGGGCCACTACAAAGAAAAACCCCTAAAAGGAATTCATCCCGAAGGAAAGGACTACTATTGGATGGGATGTGATTGGCAAGAATACGAGGAACATGAAGAAAGCGATGTCTCTCTTCTAAAACAAGGCTACATTACGGCAGTTCCTGTTCAAGTCGTAGAACTAACCAATCGAGAACTATTAGCAGACAGAAGATGTCATTTCGATCATCATCTTCAGTTAAAATAAAATCCTTTTCCTAAAAGTTTTTCTTTTGCATCTAGTTTTAGCATAGCTTCTTTTTGCGATCTTTCTATACACTCTCTTCCCCCTTCAAGAGCATAAATTCTTTTCATTTCTTCTAATAAAGAACAACTCAGGACCTGCCCCACCTGTAAAACGGGCACTTCTAGACTCGCATTTTTCTGTTGAAATAACCGAGCTTGAATAATAATTCCTATAATTTTTTCAAAATGTTTTTTTAATAACGGTTCTGCCTTTATCAAATCTTCTCGGGTTTCAATATTTTTAAGCTCTGTTAGCAAAAGGCGCACTCGAGCCGCTCCTTCAAATTGAAATTCATCTAAGGACGAAGGCTGGCAAGAAAAAAATACACTCAAAAACAAAAGAAGAAAAACAGATAAAATCTTCAAAGGTTCTCCAATAAAACAAAGAATTCATAGTAAAAATAGCAAAATATACACTATACTTACTACCATATTTTATTACTTTAAACAAAGAGATTACGTGTCAGACCCCTTTTCTCCCCTTCTCCCCAAAGACTCTCATGGATGTCCTTATTTATTTTTAGCCCCCATGGAAGGGGTCGGAGACCGATCTTTTAGAAAGGCGTTAGCCTCTATAGGCGGCTTCGATGAGGCTGTTACAGAATTTATTAGCGTTCCCTCAAATGCCCACGTAGAAAGCCTTGCTAAAGTCTATCAACCCAAAGAACTAGGCACAATTCCCCTTGCAGCACAAATTATGGGAGCAGACCCCCTGCTAATGGCCTCTATGGCTAAAGAGCTAGAGAAAAAGGGGGCTCCTCGTATTGACATCAATTGTGGGTGTCCCTCCAATACAGTTACAGGAAGAGGCGCTGGATCAAGCCTTCTAAAGAACCCAGATTACCTCTATGACATCGCTAAAGCAGTTGTCGACGCCGTCTCTATCCCCGTTACGATTAAAATGCGCTCTGGCTACGAGGACACCTCTCTTTTTAAAGAAAATATTCTATCTGCTCAAGAAAGCGGCGTTTCTTTCATCACACTTCATCCTAGAACAAAAATAGATGGTTACTCTCCTCCAGCAAGATGGGACCTTATTGAAATAGCAAAAAAACTCCTTCACATTCCTCTTGTAGGAAATGGAGATATCCTAACTGTGGAAAATGCTATTACCCTCCTAAGTAAAACAAATTGTGACGCTCTAATGATTGGTCGCGGCGCTGTGATAAATCCCTTTATTTTTCATCAAATCCGATCTTATTTTACAAAAAAACCTTTTATTCCTGATTGGGTTCAACTCGAAAAATGTTTAAGAACCTATCTAAAAGAAATGCCTGAACAACTTTCTGAAAAAGGACGGATCGGAAAACTTAAACAGTTTATGAGTTTTCTTTTTAGAGCCAATCCACAACTCCTAGAAAAAAGACAAGAAATGCTAAAAATAGACACAAAAGAATCAACTGTTTTTTTAGACCACCTCCTTCCCATTCTAGAATATCACTATTTTTCAAAATCTTAAGAAAATCGCTTGCGAATAATCAACATCTCGGTTAAAGTCTACACTTCGTTTTGGGGCGCATAGCTCAGTTGGTAGAGCGCCTGTCTTACACACAGGTGGCCATAGGTTCGAGTCCTGTTGCGCCCAAAACTTTGCGGAAGTAGTTCAATTGGTTAGAGCACTGGCTTGTCACGCCAGAAGTTGCGGGTTCGAGTCCCGTCTTCCGCGAATTCTTTTTTTTCATCTTTACAATTTTTTATCAAACATTTAAGGTACGAAGAACAACTTATCACAAAGAATTAGTTATGCCTAAACCTTGCTCTAGTCTCAGATCTTTTACACATCACTGCCTTGCTTATTTCGGAATTGCTTTAGGGTCTTTTCTAGCTGCTTTATCCATTGAAATTTTCCTTGTTCCTAATCATTTAATTGACGGAGGGGTTGTAGGTATAGCTTTGATTCTATCTCGCCTTTACGGAGATGCTTACCTGTCCCTTTTCTTCATCGTTATTACTATCCCCTTTGCCTACCTAGCCTATAAATACATTAGACGTACCTTTGTATTGCATATGCTTTTTGCTGCCGTTGTCTTTGCCCTCTGCCTCCACCTGTTTGAAGGAGTTCAAGGCTTTAACGGAGACAGTCTCGAAATCATTGTATTTGGAGGAGGTATCTTAGGTATTGGCGCTGGTCTAGTTATTCGCTACGGAGGATGCCTTGACGGAACTGAAATCATAGCCATCTTAATCAACAGAAAAAAAGGATTTACTGTAGGTCAAGTAGTTTTGGTATTGAATATTTTCATATTTGGTGCTTACGGATTAATCTTTCAAGATTGGCATATCGCTTTAAAATCTTTTATGACCTATTTTGTTGCTTATAAAATGATGGACCTCGTCATCGTTGGATTAGACGACCTAAAATCTGTCATGATTATATCTTCCAAGCCAAAACAACTCTCTGATGCCATAATGACAGAACTTGGCCTTGGCCTTACTGTTATGCACGGAAAGGGAGGCTTTTCTGGCGAAGCTAAAGATATCTTATTTGTTATAGTAGAACGGCTAGATCTTTCGGACTTAAAAGAACTTGTCTTAAACGAAGACCCCTCAGCCTTTATGGCTATTGAGAATCTCCATGAAGTCGTTTATGGATCTCACCCTAGCTATAAGAAAAAAACTAAAAATAAGCTAGCTCTTAAGGCTCCTTAATTTAACTTTTTAGCCATCCATTTGCCCGTGCCTTCTACAAAAAAATACACGGGAACGCAATTATCAATTACCCACTCATGTTCTTTAATATCCATCAAATGACAAAGAGCAAAATGAACGCCCCCATGAGCCACAATTAAAGATGGTCCCGGCAGTAAGAGAGCTTGATTAATTCCCTCCCTAACTCGATTTAGAAAACCCCAAGCTACACTTTCTTCAGAAAAGTGATCATTCCGTCTCATCTCTTGCCAAATTTCAGCAGAACACTCTCCAAGATTTTCTATCTCATAATGACTAACTTGAATATTTACAGTAATGAGATCTTTTGTCTCTCGAACCCTCTGCAAAGGACTTGAGCAAACTGTCTGGATAGGCAAAGAGGCTATCACAGGCTCAACCCTCTTTGCCTGACTTCTTCCTGTTTCATTTAAAGAAATATCATGAGGATGATCTGTCTTGAGATTGACCGAAGAAATATTATGGTCTGTTTGCCCATGACGAATAAAATAAAATTCTTTCTGTGCAATCATTCAAAACCTCTTTTAAGAATCGTTTCTCGATAAAACTGCAAAGCCATTTCTGCTCCTGCCATTAAAGGCAATACCTCAAGATCTGTTTTAGAGGCCCAAATATACCCCTCATGCTCTTTAGACAAGCACACCTCTGGCCTTTCCTCTAAAGCAACCTTAAAGAGATAGTAAACGTAATCCACATCCTGCTTTCTCATATATAAAGAACCCAAATCCAGTATATCTAAGCAAGCTATCCCCGTTTCCTCAAAAAGCTCTCTTATTGCAGCTTCCTTAGCAGACTCTCCTATCTCTAGTTTTCCTGCAGGAACCCCCCACCTTCCAGACTCTTGCTTATCAGCAGTACGTTGCAATAAAAGAAGCCTACCTTCCACCTCTAAATAACAAGCCGAGACTTCTACCTTACTCACAAAATCAAGAGGAATCTTTTCATAAACTTCGATAGTTAAAATTTCTTTCTTCATCTTCCTCCAAGATCAATCTCATATTAAACAAAAAATAATAATACACTAAAACATTAGTTTTCAATTTAAAAATAAATCTTCAAAAAAATACCATACAGATTGTACACTTAACCAATATCTATTAAATTCTAAGGATAGACTTTTGAAAATGGGAAAATACACATTCAAAGCTTACAGTAAAATCTTTCCTGAACTTTTTCTAAATGAAAAAGTTAGAATTCTCTCTTCTATTACCACAACTTTAACAATTGAGCATGTTGGCAGCACCTCCATTCCTCTTTTAGGAGGAAAAGGAATTATAGATATTGCTATATCCACTTATAAAAAAAACTTTGACATCATATCTTTAGAACTTCAAAAACTTGGGTACACCTTCAAACCAACAAGAAGCACGATAGATCGATTGTTTTTTAGAGCCGACCTTCCTGATCTAGAAGAAACTCTACGAAGATATCATATCCATCTAACACATCCTGAAAGCGACGACTGGAAAGACTTCATTTCATTTAGAGATTATCTTTGCACTCACCCACAAGAAATAGAAAATTATGCCAAAATTAAAAAAGAAGCAGCCCTAGAGGCGAATCAAAATGGCGAAAAATATCGAAAGATGAAAGAACCTATATTCCAAAAAATCAAATCCCTACTCAACACAAATAACAGTTCAACAGTTTCTGTCTATATAGCAACAAGCACCGATGACCACATCGCAAGAGAGGACGAAACTCTCAACTGACTTGAAAGAGTCCATGGATTTAGTGACGACTACGGCTACAACGAATTTTTCACAAAAATCGATGCCTTAATTCTTGGCAGAAACACTTATAAAGCTATCGAAGAAATGCCTGAATGGCCCTATCCCCAAAAAAAAGTCATCGTCCTCAGTAAAACATTGCAGTCGATAAAAAAAGAAGCAGAACTCTTCCAGGGAGATCCCGACACTTTACTTTCAAGACTCCATTTAGAAGGTATTCGCCACGTCTGGATAGATGGGGGTATTACAATTTCTCAATTCTTACAATCTCAACTCGTTGACCATCTAACGATATCTGTGATCCCTGTAATCTTAGGATCAGGAATCCCTCTTTTCAATAAGATAGGCAAAGAGATTTCCTGCACCCTACTTACTTCACAATCCTATCCAAGCGGATTAGTGCAATTAAGTTATAAAATTGTAAAATGAGATCTCAGCTAAGCCAGGATGCGTTATAGAACTTAGCCCATAACTCATCCTCTTAAAAAAACTAAGGAGCAGAGTTTGCCCTTGCTCTCACTTGATAAAGGAACTCGTCATACCCTATTTTTTCAATATTTTCGTATTCTCTTTCCACCATTTTATGAAATTTTTCACTATACCTTGGCGAACTCTCATTCATCTTTTTTGCTTCTTCCTCGATCTTGGTTTTTTTAACTGTATGGTTATGATGAGCTAATTCAAGAAAATCTCGTGGACCCGTGGTACTTTCTAGATTAGCAACAAATTCCGAAGACGGCCCTTTTGTTAAAAAGATAGAACTGACTTTACCTTGAGTATTAGAATACTCATCTTCATATATCGAACTTCTCAAAGAAACGGCGAATGAGGCTAGGCCAGAATCTTGTCTTTTTGCCATGGACCTTACATTCTCTTCAGAAGTTTCTATAACAACTCGAGCAAAATCACCCCGAATGGGCTGCTTATTTTCTAACTTTTCTCTATACATTCTTGGACTTTCTGTTGATGAAAAGTCCATGGGAAAACTCATAGTCCTAGATCTTGATGTATTGTCGCATGGCAAACTCATATCTCCTCCTATATCTATTTTTTTTGAAAAATAAGCATAAATGCACTAAGGTGTTAAAAAATAAAATATTATAAGTTAAGAATTCTTAACAACGTAAATCCCAACAATACACTTGAACCATTCCAGAACCTCTGGCAAAATCTAATAAACAGAACCGCTATAAGCATCCGAACCGGCTTAAATGGCGAGCCTACATCCTGTTATCTAACAGTATCTAGAACAAATGGAGAAGGTTGCATTTCACACCTACATTCTAAGCAATTTCAAAGCTAAAAAGACTCCTATTTAAAAAAACACTACGTTAACAGATCATCAAAAGCTATCAAGTTGCTGAAAAAATTTTCCTTTAAGATTTGTTTCGATAGCTCCCCTTGATAAATCAAAACAGGTCTTAAAGAAACCGTCTTTGGTATTTTAAGCCGCTCTATTTTTTGAATGACTTCATCAATGATTTCTATTCCTATCATTTTACAAAATTTTATTTCTATAAGGTAGAGGGTATATTTTGTCTGAATTAGCAAATCGACTTGACACCCAAGATTGGATTTTGTTGGATTCTGAAAATAGGGGGAGGCGCTATATAAAGATTCCGGAGAAATCCCAAGTATTTTCACTATCTGATTTAAGTTGTTTAAAACGAGATTTTCAAACTGTAATCCCATAATATTTGACCAATTCGGTAGATTTTCTAAATCTATGTCTTGATACAACTTCTTTTCAATTAATTCTTTTTTACTTTCTATATACTTTAGATAAAATCGCAAGTAATTATCTCTCAATCTGTATTTACTTAGCTTTTGAAGACACTTCTTTTCTTGCCATACATAGTCTCGAACTAAAAACCCACACTCTTTCAACACAGTAAGTTTGTTGCTAAGATGTCCTGATAATTCAATGTTAAGCAACTTAGCAATTTCTTCAGCACTTAGAGGCTGATGAACAAGTAAACGGATAATAGACTGATACTCCTCTGCATTTTTCCCAAAAAGATCCGAAAATATTTTATCAAATTCGGTCACTAACAGTCCTCCAGCAGTGAAAGCTAGCTGTTTGATATTTTTTTCTGCATCTATTTTAGGATTTATCTCTTCTAAATACCTAGGAATACCCCCTGTGACGCAAAGTATTTTGAACTTCTCGTAAGAAGATATATAAGGAGCTTCAGACCAGAATCGATTAGCTTGATGAAGAGGCAGCTCTTCTAAATCTATTGTTAAGGATACTCTTCCAACAAATCCCTTACTTCGTAAAATGTTTTCCTGAATCCATGAAGAGACAGAACCACAAAGGATTAACTTAAAGGCTGGATTTTTTTTAAATTGAGTATCCCATACACCTTTTAGTTTTCCCGGAAAGTCTTTATCCTTTCCCCCCATCCAGGAAATTTCATCAAGAAAAACCACATAGTTCCCCTGCTTAGTAAGTCCTGCCAGCATATCAAATGCTTCTTGCCAGTCACTAAATTGTACAAATGGAATAGAAAAGTGCTTAGAAAGTAAGCGTGAAAAGTTATCCAGCTGATCTTGATTTGTAATTCCCTCTCTAGGAGGTAAACCGTAAAATTCATAAAAAGGATACCCCTTTGCAGCATGTTCAATCAGGGTGCTTTTTCCAATCCTGCGTCGACCACAGCAAGCAGCAATAGCCGCTATGGGTTTTTTAAAAAAATTATCCAACTGCTCCAACTCAGGTTCTCGCCCAAAAAACATGGCATTCCTCATATTTCCGTCTGTATAATCTAAATATAGCACTATTCAGACGTTTTTTACAATCTATTTTCTGGTCTGAATAAGAGGTTTTCTGTATTATTCAGACCAAAAAATAGATTGTACATATTTTTTGGTTCTTCGGAAGAATTGGGGGTCTATAAGAGAATGGTGTAATATCAATAATTTCAGTATCTTATGAAGTGATTTTTTGATGCTATTTTAGTGCTGTTTTTTCAAGACCTCGGCCTCTATGAAAGAGAGATCTTAAAAACATCTTTTTTAAGACAAAATACACACAAGTTAAGACGACTTTTTTAAATTTTCTAAAAAAGTTATCAATCTTATTATTGGTTCTTAGGAAGAATTGGGGGTCTATGACAAAAGTGTGTAACCTTAACAATTCTAGCGACTTATAAAGTGATTTTTTGATGCTTTTTTCGTGCTATTTTTCCAAGACCACTTTCTCTATGAGAGAGC
>CANNLR010000052.1 GCA_947505635.1 Chlamydiota bacterium | reverse complement strand
TACACAACGGTAACCGGCGCAACCCTCCCATTCCTTTCACGGGGAGCTGCAAAGGATTTATCTCCAGTTCAGAGTTATAATTATACACAGTTCCGAAATAATCAAATAGAAGCGATCGAGGATAAAAGTGCCAAACAAGCCGCCCTTGTCATTTCCGCCGCATTAAATGACAATCCGGACAATGGACGAAAAATTGCCGATAAAGACCTTGTAACAAATTTTAACTCTCTTGTTGCTTCTCGGTTTTGTCCTGCCAATCAGGTTTTAACTAAAGAAGAAGAGCTAAAAGCCATTGCAGAAGATGCATTTCAAGAAGAACCGTTAATTGACTCCGTTATAGGCCTCCTTGCTAAAGAGGTGAAAACCATGACCGGAAAAGAATTTGTCTATGTAAGGGGCTCTAATCCTACAAATAACCGAACAACAATTCAAAATCGCCAAGACGTTATTCGGGCACTTGTAAATGACAAAGAACTTCGAAAGGGTCTTCGAGAGGCTTTGACAATGTACGGTGAATTTGAAAAAGAATTTTGCTCCAGACTAAGCCCCACTGCGGCTAAATTACCGGGACGTATCGAAGCTTATCTTAAATTTTCTTTAATTGACATTCCGGAGACGGCAGGAAAGAGGATCAATGAATACATTCGAGAAAGCACTCATTTGTTAACTGTTAACAACTATATAAAAACAAATCAAGATGCCTTTAGCATCTGTTTTTCTTTTGTTCTTGCAAGTGTGCTTGTCGAGTATCTACTAAATATGGCATTTCCAAAACTCGCTTCTTCTCCAATTAAAGATGGAGTCATAGCTTTCGTATCCAGGTATATTGGCCAAACAGGAACTATTATTTCTACTTTGCAATCTGCCAAGTGGATGCCAAGCAAAGTTATGGCTGCTTGTTTGGCGATTGTTGCCATAGCAGCAAAAGCTCCCGATGCATTCGGATATTTAAAGGCGGAAATGGCCGTCAAAACCGCTTTGCAAAGCAAAATGGCTAATGCTACTAAATGCATCCGTTCTATGAAGTTTATATACGATTTAATTAAAAAAAACCCGGATCTAACAAAAAAACTTGAGCACTTTCAGAATTTAGAAAATTTAATCAATACTTCGAGTGTCGAGCACGGGGGGAAAGTGCAAAAAATGCTACAAGCGGTTTCTTCGCGAACGCTGGATGCGCCGTCCAAATTCTTTCATCTGGGTCCTGTGCTTGTAACATGGATCCTTTTGTTAGATAAAACAGTGAAAGATCTTGTATCCAAAGGAATGATTGCGGTTGGAGAAATTGATGCTAATCTGGCTCTTGCCGATAAGATTTGTGAACCAAATCCGGGAGACAAACCCTTTTGTATTCCAACAATTATTGATGAAGATCAACCCGTAACTTTTGAGGTGAAAGACGCTCACTTTGCTCCCGTCCCTCCCTTACTAGATATGCCGAGTAAATCGACGGGTGCAATTACCGATGTAAAACTTTCTCCTATTACGATCTTGACCGCGGAAAATGGAGCCGGTAAAACAATATTCGCACTTTCTTGGATTAACATCTTGCTGTCTACACAATCATTCGGTATAGCATCCTGTGCCGAGGCGAGAGTATCTATTTTTGATACTATAGTGACTTCGGGGGCGACTTCGGATAATAATAGTCAATCCGCTAACGAATCCCATGAAAATTTTGCTAAGGACTTGAAAGCAAAATTAGAAAATCATCCCGAGAAAAAAATATTTATCCTTTTAGACGAGTTTTTTAGAACAACGAATGAAACTAAGGGATCGAATGCGCTGCGCGAATTTACGCAAGAACTGACAAAAAAATCCGATAGAGTAAAGGCTGTTTTTATCACGCACTTTAAAACATTTGCGAATGATCCAGCCGTGCAAGGTGTAAGATATACTACTAATAAGATCAATAATAGACCTTCAGGAGTCTTAGAACAAGGTGTTTTTTCCGGATTTTCACTGCAAAATGGAGCAAACAAGACGTAAAAAAAGATAATAGCCAAAAAAGTACGTGCTGACTTGTTCTAGCATCTTGTAAAGACTATAAATACATTAGAGCGAGGATATCAATTAGTCTTTAAAGGGTCTTTGCTGCATAGCTGATGGTGAAGCTGCTGCTTTCTTTTTTAGAGGCTTTTTTTCGAATAAAAGAGATAGCTACGGCATGAATGGGTAATCCCAGATGTAAGAAAGGTTCGTAGTATTTTTGGGTTTTTATCTGCTCGAGACCAACTTCTGGAGCTTTATCCACTTTTAGCTCGATGATATAGAGGACATTGGGGAGCTTTAGTAGGATATCCATCCGTCCTATACTTGTAAGGCGTTCTGACTCCGTATCAATGCCGGCAGCTGAAAAGATCGTTTGTAATAGAGCATGATAGAACTTTTCGTCTTTGATGTGTAGGGGATAGGGAATACCACTTAAAATGCTTGTTAAGACAGCAACCATTTCTTCTATTTGTTCTTTTACTAAAAAACCGTAAATTTGACCGATTAAAGGATTGATGAAGGCTGTATTTTTTTGTGTTAAAAGAGCTGTAATGTGTCTCATAAAAGAAGCTTTCACTTCCAAATTTGGGTATTTTAACTGATAGTTTCTTGTTAGCGGATCATAGGATGCTATAGTAAGATATCCCATCTGAAAGAGTAAGGAAGGAAGGGGAAGGCTTTCGATTTCAAAAGTCTGTAGTAAATCTCCTGTTCCTTGTAGTTGATCTAATTCTAGAAGTTTACTTTCTTCTTGCCTTTCTTGCTTTTTTAATTCATCTAGCAAAACTTGTGGCGTTGCTGACTCAAACCAGAAATTTTTAAGTTCATTAACATTTAAAGCGCAGGTAAGGGAAAAAGGACTATAAATCGTGGGGGTGTTTTCTTTAAAAGAGTAGCCATTATACCAGGCTTTAAGTTGGTCTCTTACCTCTTCATAAGGAACTTGTCTAAAATTTGCCCAGTTTTTTATATGTTCCTTAAAATAGGTGTCGACTTCCTTATCTGTGTATCCACAAATATCAAAGAATTTTTCATTCATTGTTAAATTATCTAAGTTATTTAATCCAGAGGAAAGTCCGGACTTGCTAAAGGCGCTTACTCCCGTGACAAAGACGAATTTAACAACAGCTGAACGAGCTTTAATCACACAACTAAAACTTTTTATAATATCACGGATTTCTATGGCGAGCTTAGAATTGTGGAGCGTATGCAAAATAGGGTAATCATATTCATCAATAAGGACGGCTACAGATGCAAAAGGTTTTTTTGAGGCTTCGTTGCAAAGAGAATCAATTAAAACCCCGAAAGTAGCATTTACATTGAGATTAGAACTTAAGGTGAAACCATATTGATTGGCTATCCTTCGCATAACAATAAGTAAGTTTTGTTCAAAATCATCTGCACTTTTAATGCTTAGCTCAGAAAAGTCTAACCTGATGACCCCGGAAGGCTCCCAGTCGTAATCGCTTTTTTCAATCCAAAGTTCTTTGAAAAGTTCTTTTTTCCCTTGTAAAGCAGCGGTTAAAGTAGAAACTAATAGGGATTTACCAAATCTACGAGGGCGAGAAAGAAAAGTTCTAGAGTTGTCTTTTAGTAAAGAATAGATATATTTTGTTTTATCTACATATACACAATTTTTTTCTCTAAGTTCAGAAAACTCGCTAATCCCAATAGGGAGTTTTTTCATACAGGCCTCTTGTTCTATTTTTTTTTAAATTGTATCATATTCGTAAAATAAAGGGAATTTTTAGATCTAGGGTAAGGCTTTTGCTAGATGCTCCCTTAAAAAAAGGGCTGTTTTTGACTTAGTGTTTTTTATGACTTCTTCAGGAGTTCCTTCTGCTATGATAAATCCCCCTTCAGGGCCAGCTCCTGGACCTATATCTATAATGTGATCACATTGAGCTATAAGGTCAAGGTGATGTTCAATTAAGATAACAGTATTGCCTTTATTGACTAAGTCATGAAAGATCGGGATGATCTTTTCGATGTCTATGCTGTGGAGCCCTATAGAAGGCTCATCAAAAAGATAAAGAGTCTTTCCTGTAGAGCGTTTAGCAAGCTCGCAACTTAGACGAAGTCTTTGCGATTCCCCCCCAGATAAAGAGGTGATTTCTTGTCCTAGTGTTAGATAAGGTAGCCCGACAGAGATAAGGGTATCGAGGATTTTAAGGATTTTAGGAAAGGCATAGAAAAAATCTTTAGCCTGTTCTATAGAAAGCTTTAAAAGCTCTCCAAAATGCTTTTCTTTGAAGGTCACTTGTAAAGCTAGGGGATTTAGTCGATGTCCCTTACAAGATTCACATTCTACCTTGACAGAGGGGAGAAATTGCAGCGAAATTGTTTTAACTCCAAGGCCCTGACAAGTAGAGCACATTCCCCTTCTGTGATTATAACTAAAGTGTTTAGGTTGAAGTCCCCTCACTTTTGCTTCAGGAAGGGAGCTATAGAGGTGTCTTATAGGAGTTAGGAGTTCTGTATAAGTGCTAATATCAGCCCTGCTAGTTGTTCCCATAGGGTTTTGATCTAAGACGATGACTTTATCAAAGGCATCAAGTCCTTTGATAAAGAGCTCTTCTGCAAGATTCTTTCTTCTTTTTGCAAGGGCAGCTTTTTCAGCTTGTGGTCGTAAGACGTCTAGTAAAAGAGTTGATTTTCCAGAACCTGAGACGCCCGTTAGACAAGTTAACACTCGAATGGGGATAGAGGTGGAGATGTTTTTTAGATTGTGTAACGAGATGTTTTCTATAACGATTTTTTCTTCTGATGTCCGTCTTTTTTTAGGAAGGGGGATAGATTTTTGACCGCTAAGGTAAGCTCCTGTAAGAGAGTTTGGGTTTTTAAGGATTTCATCATAGGTGCCTTTAGCTAAGATTTGCCCTCCTAATTTACCAGCTCCAGGGCCAAAGTCTAAGATGTAATCGGCAATTTGCATCGTTAAGGGGTCGTGCTCTACCAAAACAAGAGTGTTACCGAGATTTTTGAGGTGTAAAAGAGCTTGGTTTAAGAGGTGGTTATCAAAAGGGTGCAGGCCTATAGTTGGTTCATCGAGCACGTAGAGGCATCCAGTAAGACCACTTCCTAGTTGACGGCTGAGGCGAATTCTTTGTGTTTCACCTCCGCTTAAGGTTGGAGCGCTTCGGTCTAAAGATAGATAACCAAGTCCTAGTTTTTGGAGTAGATCTAAACGGGAAAAGACTTGGGTAAAGGACTCTGCTAGAAGAACTCTTTTCTCTTCTTTTAGAGTAAGATTATTCAGAAAAGATAGTAGGGGGCCTACTTCTTTTTTAACAAGATCTGCGATGGAAGTCCCTTGGATCTTTACGTTTCTTGCTAAAGGGGATAGTCTTGTTCCTTCGCAAGAAAAACAAGTTTTTTGCTCTAAAAAAGAAGAGAGGGTAGACCGGATATTTCCATGATAGCTTTTTGCGTATTGGCTTAAGACATTGCTTAGTCCTTTCCATGTAAAAGAAGAAGGCTTCTTGTCAAAGAATCCTTCTTCTCCTTCAAAAAAAAGTAGTAAAGCTTCTTTAGAAAGTTTGCTTAAAGAGGTGTCTGGATCAATTCCTAAAGCAGAAAGGGTTTTAGAAAAAAATTTGCGAGAAGATCTGGAGACGTTTTCTTTACAAAGAAGAAAGATGAGATCTAAAGGGGTCAAAGTCGAAAGCTTTTCTTTTAGAACATGACTTGCTCCATATTGGAATCCAAGGCCTAAGCAATCGGGACACATTCCTATGTCTGTATTGAAAGAAAATGTATGGGCTGTAACGGGAGGATAAGATTTTCCTGTGCTTTGCACGGTGTAAGAAAGATTGAAAGAAAGATCTTCTGTTTCGGTTGCAAGAGTAACTTTGTCTTGTGAGATTTGAAGAGCTTGTTCTACAGCCTCGTTAAGCCTTTTTGGGCTATCTTCAGCAAGAATAAGGCGATCAATCACAAGAAAAAGGGCATTTTTCTTTTTGCGATCCCAGGGGATATTTGTATCTTCTAGTTCAAAAAAAACATTGTTAAGGCGAATGCGTAAAAAACCTTGTTTTATCATTTTTTCTTGAAATTGTTCAAAGGTTTCTTGTTTAGATAGATGAATAGGGCAAAGAACAAAGCATTTACTTTTTAACGGGAGTTCCATTGCTTTATTGACGACATAGCCTTTGCTAATGGATTTGATTTCTTCTCCTGTTTCTGGGCAAAAAGGAGTTCCTAGATGACTATAGAGGATCCGAAGGTAATCATAGATTTCTGTCATCGTGCCAACGGTGCTTCTTGGATTGCCTGCATGATTTTTTTGTTCAATAGCAATAGAAGCAGATAACCCTTCAATTTGCTCTACTTTTGGTTTTGGCATTTGTTTAACAAACTGTCTTGCATAATGAGACATTGACTCTATGTAGCGTCTTTGTCCTTCTGCATAGATCGTTTCAAAGGCAAGAGAGCTTTTACCAGAACCTGAAGGTCCTGTGCATACTGTTATAGCGCCAAGAGGAATGGATATATCTAATTGTTTGAGATTGTTTTGTTCTGCTTTAGTAATAGTTAGGTGAGAAATAGGCGGTGTTACGTGAGAGATTGGCATTTTTGTAAGAAGTTTTTTAGGGGCCATGGCTTCTTTAAGAGCTATTCCGGTTGCCGTTTTTTTCTTAGAAATAGCAGCAGGAGTGCCTTCTCCTATTATAAGGCCTCCTTTACCTCCTGCTTCAGGACCTAGATCAATGATCCAATCGGATGTTTTGACACAGTCCATGTTGTGTTCAATGACAAGGACAGTATTCCCTTTATCAACAAGAGAGTGGAGAATTTTTGTGAGGTGGTTGATATCATGAAAATGAAGTCCTGTGGTGGGCTCATCTAGAATGTATAGTGTTTTTCCTGTAGAGGGCCTTGAGAGCTCTTTTGCCAGTTTAATTCTTTGAGCCTCTCCACCTGACAGAGTAGGGGAGGGTTGCCCTAGCTTGATATAGTCTAATCCTACACGCACTAGTAGGTCTAACTTACTTTTGATTTTAGGTTGCGCTGCAAAAAAAACGTGGGCTTCTTCTACAGACATTTCTAAGATGTCATGGATGTTCTTCCCTTTAAAACGGATGGCAAGTGTAGTGTCATCAAATCTTTTTCCTTTGCAAGATTCGCAAACGCTCCATTCATCAGCTAAAAAATCCATATCCACTTTAACCATGCCCATGCCAAGGCAAAAAGGACAGCACCCTTCTTTTACATTAAAGCTAAATCGTCCTGCAGCAAAACCTGAAGAAAGGCTTTCGGGGATTTGTGTAAAAAGATCTCGAATCTCATCAAAGAGTTTAACATAAGTAGCGGGATTGGATCTTGGCGTTTTACCAATAGAGCTTTGATCTATGGCAATGATCTTATCAATTTTATCAAGTCCTTCGATGGATTCATGAGCCCCTACGGGGATAAAAGAATTTTGTATTTTATTAGAAATTGCAGGGTATAGGGTATCTAAAATTAAAGAGGACTTGCCAGATCCTGAAACGCCTGTTACAGAGATAAAGAGTCCAAGGGGGATGGATAAGGTGATCTGCTTTAAGTTGTGGTGAGAAGCTTTATGTAGGATGATCTCGTGCCCTTTCTTTTTTTCTCTTTGCAAAGATTTTGGAAGAGATAGCCTTCCAGATAGGTAGGCTCCAGTGATCGAATCCTTGGATTCTAAAATCGTTTTAAGAGATCCTTGCGCTACAATTTTCCCACCATTTTTCCCAGCTAGAGGACCTACGTCAATGATGGTGTCAGCAGATAAGATGGTCTCTTCGTCATGTTCTACAACAATGACGGTATTGCCATTATTTTTAAGCTCTAGAAGCGTCTGTAAGAGCTTCTTATTGTCTCTAGGATGCAATCCAATAGAAGGTTCGTCTAAAATGTAGGTAGCTCCTACAAGGCCTGATCCTATTTGAGAAGCTAGTCGAACTCTTTGTCCTTCTCCTCCAGAAAGGCTGGGAGACGGGCGGTCTAGGGAAAGGTAATCTAAGCCCACTCTTTCTAAAAAACGTAGTCGCTCGATGGTTTCCTTAACAAGCTCACCTCCAATTTTAGTGTCCATTTCATCGAGCTGTAAAGTGCTAAAAAAATGGAGCGCCTCTTGAATAGGAAGGGCTGTGATTTCATGGATCTTTTTAGATCCGACTTTGGCTTCTGAGGGATAAGGCTTAAGCCTGGATCCAAGACACTCTTTGCAGGTAGCTTCATGAAGGTAGGGCTGCATCTTTTTTTTGTAGACATCGCTTTGCGCTGCAATATAACGTTCTTTAGCCTCATGAAGAATCCCCTTCCATTCGACATGTTCTACGAAGGTTCCTTTTTGGGGATGAACGAACCGGAGCCTTGTCCATTTTTCTTTTGTTCCATAAAGAACGGTGTCTTGTAGTTTTTTGGGAAGATCTTTCCAGGGAGTATGAACATCGGATTTGTGGATTCTTGCTAGATTCGTATAAATATTTCCATAGAGGATGGTTTGAAAAGAGCTTGCGATCAAGCAACAATCTTCAGAAAGACTTTTTTCGGGATCAATGATTTTTGTAAGATCAAATTCTTGATTTATGCCAAGACCTTGACAGGTAGAGCACATTCCTGTTGGATGGTTGAAAGAGAAATCTTGAGGTTCTAAGGGGGGGTAAGAAAGCCCTGAGGTTGGGCTATAGGCATGTTTAGAAAAAAGCTTTTCTTGCTTTGAATCAACTTCTAAAATGGAGAGGATCCCTTTGCCTAGATCAAGAGCTGTCTGTACAGCCTCTGTAATCCTTGTTTTGTTATCTTCTGAGATTTGCAAGCGATCTATCACAAGATCTACATCATGAGCTACTGTAGGATCTAGGAGGAGATCTTCAGAAAGATCTACTATTTGTTTATCTACTCGAATCCGTGTAAATCCCTTTTTTTGTAGATCTAAGAATTCTTCTTTGAATTCCCCTTTTTTTTGTACAGCAAAGGGAGCTAATAGGATGATTTTAGTATTTTTTGGTAAGCTTAGTAGAGTCTCGATGATTTTTTGTGTGCTTTGGGCAGAGACAGGCTCTAGGCTTATAGGACAGTAGGGGATTGCTATCTTGGCAAAAAGAACACGGATGAAATCATAGAGACCTGTAATTGTTCCAACGGTGCTTCTAGGGTTCTTTCCTATAGTTTTTTGTTCTATAGCTATGGTGGGAGAGATCCCTTCTATAGAATCAGCCTCTGGTTTAGGGAAATCGCCAAGATGTCTTCTTGCATAACTAGAAAGGGACTCTATATATCTTCTTTGCCCTTCCATATAGATCGTGTCAAAGGCTAAAGAAGATTTGCCAGATCCTGAGACTCCTGTAAAAACGATGAGTTCATTAGGTTCAAGGGTAAGATCGACCCCTTGTAAATTATGAACCCTCACATTTTTTAAGATGATTTTATTTCTGGCCATGAATTTGGATGCTCACGGTTTCTAATTGATCGATATCTAGATTGCAAATTAGGGGAAGATGTGTGGTGATATCTTTAATATCCCAATCCCACCAGGCAATTTGTAAGAGGCTCTGGATGGTTTCTTCATCGAAACGTTTTTTTACTACCTTAGCAGGATTTCCAGCGACGATGCTATAGGGAGGGACATCTTTAACAACAACAGCAGAGGCTGCGATGATAGCCCCCGAGCCAATTGTAACACCATTTTTAATGAGGCAGTTGTACCCAAACCATACATCATTTCCTACGATGATATCTCCTTTAACAGGGAGGTCTAAGGTGTTAAAGACATGTTCCCACCCATTTTTGAAAACAGGAAAGGGGTAGGTACTAACAGCGTCTAGTTTGTGGTCTCCTGTCATAATAAAACGGGTCTCTGCTGCTATAGCGCAAAACTTGCCAATGACAAGTTTTACTTTGGCTTGGTTGTAGTTGTAGAGGACGTTGTGTTCTTCAAAGTTGTCTGTTCCATTTTTTCCATCGTCGAAATAGGTATAGTCGCCCACTATAATATTGCTAGCCTTAATGATGTTTTTTAGAAAAACAAGCTTGTTATAGCCTTCGATGGGATAAAGAGTATGGGGGCTGGGGCCTAGTTGCATATAAACCTGTAAAAAGGACCTATTCTACGTAAAAAAGATAAAAATAAATAGATAAATATTTTTTATGCTAGAATTTGTTTTTGTTTATTTTCTAGGTAATGTTCTAATAATGTTTTTAGGCTTACAATGTCTTGTTTATTGTACTCTATAAGAGTTTCTAAAGCTTTTTGATTACCTCTTTTATATCGACGCCATAAGTTGATCGCTTCAAATCCGTCGATGTCTTGGAGATTATCGCCTCTTTTAATGCCAAGCTGTTTTTCTATAAGCTTAAGGCCCCCTTGATAGCCAAGTTCCTTTAGCATATAACGAAGATCTAAGTGGATGAAATCATAGCTATGGGAAAAGTATTGTTCTATGAAAGGAAGATCAAATTGTTTCCCGTTGAAGGTAACAATGATGTCAAACTCTTTGAGTTTTTCTTTAGCTTGATCAAGGTTTTGTCCATTGATAAAGATATGAGACTCTTCTCCATCATAGATTCCTAAAAGGGTGATCTCATCAGACCACTTGCTAAGGCCTGTTGTTTCAATATCCACAAAAGCTATTTTGCCTTTAGAGGCAAGTCTCCAATGTTCTTTGACAGGAAGCATGGTCTTAAAATATTGGAGATTGTTTTCGAG
>CANNLR010000051.1 GCA_947505635.1 Chlamydiota bacterium | reverse complement strand
TTTATATAAAACACATTTACTCTTACGTTAACAAGCTTTAAGCAAGCTTTAATGGACGTAAAAAAATCATATAGGCTTGACCTAAAGCAAAATAAAGCCTACACTAAACCTTATAGCAATCATTTAAGCTTGCATTACGGGAGCTCGTATGCGTCGTCTTTCTCCATTGCCGATACCGGTAAAAAAAGCCTTAAGAAAATTAGGACAAGATATCTATGACGCTAGAAGGCGTCGTCGTATCCCTACCGCATTAATGGCAGAGCGTGCCTCTATCAGTAGAATGACTCTTACAAAGGTAGAAAAAGGAGATCCCTCTGTCTCTTTAGGGATCTATGCCTCTATTTTATTTGTCCTTGGATTAAATTCACGTTTAATGGATTTAGCGGATGCCAATCACGATATTATTGGACGTTCTTTAGAAGAAGAAAACTTACCTAAACGAATTCGCCTGCCAACAAAGACTAAAGAGCAGGATTTATGAAGGATAATGCAATTCATGTCTTTGTAGATCTTGGGAAAACCTCACATTATGTAGGACAGCTTTGGTCTCATGTCCATAAAAGAACGGGGCGCGCCTCATTTCAATATGATCCAAATTGGCTAAAAAACCCTGAAAGGTTCGCACTAGAGCCAGCCCTCACACTAACCGAAGGTACTTACCACACAGAAACTGATCGCCTCTTATTTGGAGCAATGAACGATTCTGCTCCAGATCAATGGGGTCGCATCCTCATGCGACGTGCAGAAGCCTGTCGAGCGCGCAAAGCAAAAGAAACACCCAGAAGCTTAACCGAATTGGATTACTTACTAAATGTAAGTGATATTGCAAGACAAGGAGCTCTACGTTTTGCTGAAGATGTACAAGGTCCCTTCCTTCAACCTCCCAATGCCTCTTCCATTCCTCCCTTGATCAACCTACCTAAGCTTTTATCCGCCACGGAAAAATTACTTAACAACAAAGAAAATGAAGAAGATCTAAAACTTTTACTAGCTCCTGGAGCTTCTCTTGGAGGAGCTAGGCCCAAAGCGTCTATTATAGACAAGGATGGCCATCTATCCATAGCAAAATTCCCTAAAGAAGGCGATGAATTTTCAACAGTTTTATGGGAGTCTGTCGCTCTCACTCTCGCTTCTTATGCAGGCATTACCGCGCCAGAATGGCACCTAGAAATTGTCACAAAAAAACCTGTTCTCATCGTCAAACGCTTTGATCGCGAAGGAAATCACCGTATCCCCTTTTTATCTGCAATGAGCATGCTCGGAGCAAAAGATGGAGATCAACACAGTTATCTAGAAATTATTGATGCTATAAAACAGTATGGCTCCATTCCCAAGCAAGACACAGCCTCTCTTTGGCGGCGTATGGTTTTTAATATTCTAATCTCGAATACAGATGATCACTTACGCAATCATGGTTTCTTATATGAACGATGCAAGGGATGGAAACTATCTCCAGTCTACGATATTAATCCGACCTCCACCTTAATCAAACCCCGTATTTTAACAACCACCATAGATCTAGATGATGGAACAGCCTCTTTGGATCTTGCTCTATCTGTTGCTGCCGAATTTGGAATAAGTCAAATAGAAGCAAAAAAAATAGCCCATGAAGTTGGGATCGCCACCTCCAAATGGGATAGCATAGCTCGCAAGCATCGAATCTGCTCATCTGAGATTGAACAAATGACTTCTGCTTTTAATCATGCCGACTTAAAACAAGCGCTTCAATTGTCTATTTAAATACGAAATCGAGGAAGAGAAAGAGTAAATGTACTTCCTTCTCCTACTGTAGAAGCCACCTGAAGAGTGCCTTCATGCTTTTCAATGATTGTCTTAACAAGAGAAAGGCCTAATCCAGCTCCTCCTAGTTTTCGAGAGTGCGCTTTATTCACTGTGTAAAATCGATCAAAAATATGCTCTAAATCTTGAGGAGAAATCCCTACTCCTTGATCTTGGATAGAGACCGTCGCTGTCTTTGCATTTTGATGAAGTAAAACTGTGATCTTAGCAGGATTTTTTGAGTACTTGATGGCATTATCTAACACATTAACAAGCGCTAGCTCTAAAATACTAGGATCTACCTCTGCTATCGTTTCTGATTGCTGTATGATTTCTACATTAGCTTGAGGATGCACAGCCAAAATAGCTCTTTTTGATTCTTCTACTAAAGTAAAAAGATCACAGGCTTGTTGGTTAACAAGGGGTATATTTTCTATATCTGATAAGGTGAGCAAATTCCGCACTAAGGAATCCATTCTTTTGCAGTTTCTAACGATCTTTTCTAAGATCTCATCTAACATCTCCTTAGGAAGCTCCCTCATATCCTGTAAGGTCTCTGCAAAACCTCGAATGATCGTAATGGGCGTCTTTAGTTCATGAGATGCATTTGCTATAAAGTCTTTTCCTACTTCTAATACTTTTTGTTCACTCGACTTATCCTGCATAAGTAAAAACATCTTATCTTCATAGGGAATTACGATAAGATCAAAGTATCTTTTTTTCCCCTTTTCTAAGCAGATAGAATCTGTTACAAGGACCTTTCTTTTTTGACAAACAGCGATTAAGGCAAGACTCCTTGCCCCAAGAGGAGAGTTTTCTTCAATCAAAAGCTTCCGAGTCCCTAACAGCTGCTTTGCAGCTGTGTTCATTCGAACAACAATTCCTTCTTGGTCTAAAATAACAATCCCTTCTGCCAAAACATCTAATAAAGACTCTTGTTCTTTTTCCCGTTCTTCTTTTATAAGAAGACATTTATTTATTTGTTTTTTAAGATAAAAAATATAAAAAATAAGACAAAATATTATAACAGATCCAACTAATTCCATATCTTTTATGATTCTTCTTCTATTAATAGTTTTCCAGCATCTTTCGTTATCAATCGAACGACTCTAAAGACTTGTTTTTTCTCATCAAATCCTTTAAAAGACATCAACCCCTTGTCTTCTACCTCTACCTTATGTTGCACACAAGGCTGCATATAGGTATCTTCTGTAATAAGAATCTCTTCTGGACCTGCAGCAGAACATAATCTAGAAGCTAGATTCACAGAGCTTCCGATAACTGTATAGTTTAAACGGTTTTGTGCCCCCATATTACCGGCAAAAACAGCTCCCGTATGGATTCCAATCCCCGCATAGATAGGGCTCAGTTTATCTCTTACTCGTTCTTGATTCCACTGTTTCAATTTGTTGATCATCTCCAAAGCAGAGATTATCGCATGTAGAGCACTTTCTTCATAGGCAATAGGAGCTCCATAAAGAGCCATCAGCCCATCTCCCATATATTTATCGATAACTCCCTTATTATCCTCTACAACATTAGACATCTTAGTCATGCATTTATTTAAAAATTCAATCACTTCATGAGGAGGCATATTTTGTGTCAGTTTTGTGAAACCTCTTATATCAGCAAACAACATGGAGACTATTCTTTCTTCTCCCCCCAACTTAATATCTCCTCTTAATATCTCCTTGGCAATTTCTTCAGAAACCACTTTATTTAAAATGCCTGTAATCTTTTCTTTTTCCTTCATCCCCTCTACCATATCTTGAAAGGAGTCCACTAACTGCTTAATTTCATTATTCTTTTTAAAAGAAAGTTTCGGCAATCGTATTAACTCCCAATCCCCCTTTTTAACATGCCTTAGAGCAGACGAAAGGGCTAAAATAGGATCAGTAATCTTTTTTGAGACATCTAATAATAAGATCCAAAGAATGATAATAGTAATTAATTCTAATATCTTTTTATCAAGTGAGTTTTTTTTGACAATATCTCTTATCTTATCTTGAAATGTATATATAAAATTAAATTCTTCTACCCTAGATTCAAAGATAAAAAAATGCAGATCCATACTGGGATTCGGTTGCATTCTCACAAAAAAGTAAGATACTCCTGCTATTTCAATAAGCCCTGTTGGCACTCCTATTTGTGAGGCAAATAGGGGATTAAGTACTTCGACAGGGATCTCACCCTTCCCTTCGGGGACTACGTTGGCAACAACTTGCCCTTCACTAAAAATAGAGCAGTATTGCTGAGAACTTGACACAATAATTTTTAATATTTCATTTAGGTCAATACCTAGAGTTAGCAAGCTTTCTTGCTTCTTATCTCCAACTAAAGAAGAGATCTTTGCTGTGTTTACCAAAAAAGCTTGATTGTTATGAGGACTTTTCATAACAAAACTCCCAGAAGAGACATACCGCTTCTCTTCCTTAGGAGAATTTGCAGCAAAAAAAGCAACATCATCAAATAATGGCTTTGAAAAATCCATTACAGGCTTAAGAAAAAAGGCTTGATTTTTTTGTAAAGAATTGTCTGAGAAGCTCATTACATCCGGCCAATTTTTCTCTCTTCCTTCTCCTCCAAAAACCTTCATCTCTCGCAAAATAGAAGCTTGCCAGATTAAAAATAACTCGTTTGAATAGCTTACTCTTTCTAAAAAATCTTCCTCTAGTTTTTCATTGAAGGTCTTTTGACTTTCTTCTTTAGGAACTAAAGGGAAACTTCTTTCTATCGGAATTGGAATCTGCCGAGATGGGTCTTGCATGAATGTAACAGCATTAGAAAGATTGGTCAAAAAAACTGTTTCATCTACTTCAATACCCCCAGCAAAAGGAGTCTGCTCTAGAAAAGAAGAGGGATCTTTCTTTTCTAAAGGAAATGTCAACATTTTAAACCGATTAGGTTCATATAGAATATATACAGAAGGAAGAACTCCAGAAGCTAAAAAAGAGCTCGCCTCTTCAGCTCCCAAATCGGCTGTTTTAATGGGAACTTGTATCCCAAGAAAAGGATTTTCATAAGAAACAGATCCTACAATATAAACCCAAGCTAACCCCTCTTGTATAGGATGTGCTTCCACTTCAAAAAAAGGACCCCTTTCAGGGACAATTAAAGAAAGAAGCTCAGATTCTGTTGTATTTTGTAAAAAATCGATCCAATCATCTTGTTGAATAAGATTGGCTGCATTATTCCAAGTTCCCTTGGCTTTATGCTCCTCTGTTGCAGAAAACCAATCTTTTAAGGGATCAAAACTGGAGACAACTTCTAGGGTAGCATTTATTTGTGACAAATTTTTAGCGAGTAAAGAAGCTAAAAATTGCTCTCCACTATCTCTTCTTTTTTCATAAATGGCTTTAAAAAGAGAAATTCCTTCTTGACGTCCTTTTTGCAAGTTCTCCGTTAACATCACATTATCTAATAAAAACGAACCTATACTGACCAAAGTCGTAATACATCCAGCAAGCAATAATAGATAATAACGGATACTCATAACGTTCCTCTAGCCAAGCAAAAAAATCCTATTTTTAGACGTTCCCATAAAATTCTTTTGATGTAAAGAGATCTGTGACCAACCTGAGACATTAAAAATAATAAAAAAAACAGGGCATAACAAAAAGCTATGCCCTGTTTAATATGAGTCTTATAAAAAAACTTATTTAGCGTTTTTATCATCCGCCAAATAGACCGCAGAAAAATTGCTAGTCGGACTTTCCGGAACATTATCTCCACCGTTAGCTATCCCTTCTGGAGAAGAAGAACGACTCGTACCCTTACTTCCTGCAACAAGATTCTCATGAGAATTATGCCTTGAGGAAGCTCCGGCTGCAATCAGACTAGGGGCTGCTACTGCTGAATGAGGAGTGTCTCCCCAATTAGCAATAGAACCATTATAACCAGCCTCAGAAGAAGAAGAAGAGGCCTTTGAGTTAGCTAAAGATTCCCCATTGTTATTAGGGCTAGATGGATTTCGAAGAGCAACATTATGCCTACGATGTGTAGTAACTGAACAAGACGAGCTCAACATGCTCTTACTGCTTAAAACATCCACAAGGTTTGCCAAATCCTGATAGTCCCTTTGCTGGAAGTCCATCTGATCAAGCAGTTCTTGATTCGAGATTGTTTTTTGTGCAACAGCTGTCTTGGAGGAACTCCATAACTGAGAAGCATTAACTTTAAGATAATCTGATCCAGCAGCAAGAGGCGTCGCTACAGCACTATACAGAGTCTCCACAGCTTGCCCTACTAAACCAGGAGAAGAGTCATTCAATGACTTCGGTATCGAACTAGTAGAATCCGCTTTTTGCGCAGACATGAATGGCATAGATGGCATAGATGGCATAGATGGACGAACTATTACAGGGGCCTTATCTTTAAGATAATTTGAACTATCCGCAAGAGGCGCCACTAGCGTGCTTTGAAAAGATCCTGTCATTTTTTGTAAAAGAACAGAAAAAGTAGAATCTACTTTTTGATCAGTTGGATTCTGTACTACAACTTTCACAGGTGGAAGAACAGCATTATTATTAACATTTGATGGGGGTCCAGAACGTGATGTATTCATTTTTTTTCCTTGTAATATTTTATTAATTTTTCTAAAAAAACTTACGTAACCCTTTTCCCCTTTTTTACGGTCCAGCAAAAGGAATTGGTTAATTTTTTGTCATTGTATAATAGAAAAAAATAAGCAGCAACATTTGTTTATTTTTTGTAAAAAAATTAAGCTAGCTGCTAATAATGAATAACTTGCGAATATGCAATCTTGTTAAGGCCTTTAAGAGGCCCTTAAAACTACTTAAGGTATCGGAATCTCTAAAGAAACTCTTTTTCGTTCTTTATGAGTGATTTTTTCTAACTTAGCTTTTTTATATCCTCCCAATAAAAGAGCTTCCCATTCTTGAATAGGAATACCGGAACCTAGGTAGGAGGTAAGATCTGTGAATTCTTGCTTAGTAATGCTGTAGTAGCCTCCCTTCTTTTCCCATTTCTCTTTTTCTGTCTGTAAGACCTTTAAAGTTAGATCTTCTCCTAAAAGAGCCTCTAAAGCAGGAAAAGATGCATACGAAAGAGAAAGTGTATAGGTGTTTTCTTTTTCCAAACGAAAAAATTCTTCGAGCGGGGGATACCCTTGCTTAGAAGCAATTTCATAACACCCAGAACCTTTTAGCATTTTATAAAAGATAACTTGCAAAAAAGGATCTTCAGGAAAAAGATCCGACATCTTCTCAGCAAGATCTTTCTTTTTAAAAGAATCTAATAAAGTTTGAGCAAGATCCGGATCTTGCTTTTTTCCTTTTTTCCAAAAATCTGTATGGCCGTAAAGAGTTTCTAAAAAAAGAATCGTTGACTCTTCTAGGTGACTTGTAGGTTTTTCAGAAAAAATGAAAGGGGCCAAATTCCACTTAGCTTGAGAGGAAAGATTAGAGCGAAGACGGTGTGATAAATATACTCCCTGTTTTCTTACTTGAAGAGGCTCTTTTTTTTCTGAAGATTTTGCTTTCGAAGTTTTAGCTTGGTAAGTTTTGTATTTATACCTTTCTAATTTATCATGAAGTTTAAGCTTAGCCTCCATGTAACTACAAGAGCTTTTTAACTCCGAAGAAAAATAGATCGTCTGCTTTAAAAGTGTTGAACTGAAAAAAAGGAAAATCATTAAAAACCCAAAGACTAAAAATAAAATATTCACGTAGCCCCCCCTCCTTCAAAAGCTTCTAAGTATAAAATAGGTTCGGCAAGATGCTCTGATCTGAAAATGAAAATCTCATCTTCTTTATCTCTTTTTATATGAACTTTCACCCAAAGAGGAAGGTGATCCAAGTCTTCTTTCCAAGAAGTTTGCCAAGAAGCTGTTTGCGTATCGAAAAAGAAAAACTCCAATAAAGAGACTTTATCTAATAACACTTCGACTCGACTTGCCTCTTCAGAAGCCCATGTTGCAAGGCAAAATCTATTTAGCTCATCTTTGTAAAGCAAAGAACGAAGAGTCTTATTAAAGAAGGGATCCGGATCTACAGGCCCTTCATAAGAAATGCATAAGCTCTTTTCTCCTTCCTCAGAAGGAGAAAACATAAAATGACTTTTCCCAGTTCTTGCCACAAGAGAAAAAACCTGCTCTAACCTATGCTTTATAAATAAAGTTCTATGAATATTCGTTTGCATCTTTTGCGCTTTTTCATAGCTTTTATACCAGTTATGATACATCCCCCAAAGAGCCGAAAGAAGAATTCCTGTAATGAAAATAGCAATATTTACTTCTAATAACGTTAAGGCTTGTTTAACTTTTTTTTTCATCCCTGCTCTTGACCTCGACAAATAGAGCCCTTCACATCAGGGAAAGAAGAGGGGGTTATAGGCAGCTCTAATTTTTTTTTCGATACAAAAAATACAGTAGATGCCTTATGTAACACTCTTTCTTGGTTCGAAGGGGAAAAAAACTCTAAATTAACCTGTACAGTCCCTACCCAAGTCCCACTTTCAAGCTTTCTTAGGATTGCTTTGGATAAGAAAAGAGATGATTTCATCTTAGGAAACGTATTATCGGGGAACAAAACTAGAGGGGAAGACTTCACAAGAACCTTTTCTTTTTGACTTTGTTCGATTTTAGCCCAAGAAATTAAGCCTGTTCTAAGATCTTCTTCTATCCCTATAAAAAGTTTTTCTCCTTCAAATTGCAGATACAAAGAAATTATTTCTTCTTTTTGCCTTTTAAGGTAACTAAATGGGGCTCTTAGCATTGGGGCTAAAAAAAGAGATAAAAGCGCAATCGCAATCAAAAGCTCTAGCAGGAGATAGGGGTGTTTTTTTCTTTTTTTTATCACATTCATGATAAATATTATGGACAATCTACTATATTCTATGCAATTATATATAACTATATCATTAGGAAGTGTGCATGGAATTCAAAGGAAGAGCCTTATATAATATATTGCAAATCAGTATGAAAGAGGACAGCTCTATTCGGGCAGAACCTTGGCAGATACTGGATTATCGCTCTTTTTCTGAAAAAGAGCTCTTGGAAAAGCTTTCTAAACTCCACCCCTCTTTGACCAAAGAGAACTTCTTTCTTTATGCAGAAACCTGTGAAAGTCCTGAAGAACTCGTAGAATGCCTCTGGCTTCAAGAAGAAGACCTTGTAGGGCAAGAAAAAACTTACCTTCTCCTGTTTGAACTTTGGCGAAGATATTTCCCAGAAAGACAAAGTCTTTCCATTTTCTGTGATGAGCTCGATGCTCTTATCTCTCAGTTTGATGAGGGTGTTGACATGGAAGATGAAAACTGGCATGTCATCCTTTCTGAGTTAGAAGATATTTTAGATCGAAACACAGATTTAAAAGCAGATCCCAAAGAAATTTTCTCTTCTATTTTACAGTATACAGCTCACGACGTAGAAAGTTTTCTTTACGACTATATTTTTGAATTAATTGAAGAAGAAAATGAAACTCTTGCAATCTCTTTAATCGAAGCTTTTGATGACTATGTCCTCGAAAAGAAATGGCTTACCCTTTTAAGAGCTCGCCTTTTATCTTCTTCTCGACTAGATGTTTGGACAGGTCTTATCCACAGATTGCTCGAAGAAGAAGAAGAAAATCCAAGCCTTCCTTTTCTGATGGAAGTCTTTTTCTTTCTTAAAGAACAAAATGACGCCCCTCTTTTTTTCAAATGCACCAAACAAATGCTCCCCCTTTTAAGCCCAAGCCAAGAATTACAAGATGTACTTCAACATACAGCTGAATTCTGCAAAGGGCTCCACAAAGATTCCTTGGAACAATCTATTCTTCATATTTTAGAAAAAAATCATCTACTGGAAAAGCTCTAGTCTCTCCAATAAAAAGCTAAGACTTATTTACCTCTCTTTGTATTACGAATAAATCTTTCTATATTTTGCTTAAATTTTAAAAAGCGACTTATCCGGCCTCATATGTAATAAAAATTCTTCACAGGGAATGCAAAGAATTCCATTAATCACAACTCTCTTAGAACCTCGATATAAAAGAAGAGGAGTACATTCCGGATAATCCTTACAAAACTCCCTAAGGCCTTTAACATCCCCTGCAAAAGCTTGTGTGTTATTTCTCACCTTACGCAGGAGTAGGGACTTCTCGTATTCTTTGTAATTCTTGAAAAGCTATTTGGTTCGCTTTTATGAGTAATTTATATTTTAGAGCAAAATGATTCAGAGAGGTTTTCTGCTTCAAAAATTCTAGCTTGTAATAAGCGACGATTGATGCGAAAATATGATTTTTTTGAGAACGGGTAACCTTCGTAGGTGGCTTTTCAAGACTAGCGTTTTGCTTGATTGACTTGTGATAGACTTCATAGATCCGGTCAGCGCTACTTTCTAAGTCGTTTGTGACAAGGTATAGAGTCCCTATAGAATTGTCTTCGTTTTTGAAGATCTTTAGGATTAGGGCCACAGGAAAAGATAGATCCTTGAGCTGAGCTATTCTTTTCTCTCCATCCTTGAGGTTTAATGTGCTTAGATTTTGGTACTGACCTTTTTTTTCTTCTTCTGGACAAGCAACTAATCGATTGGCTTTCACCCCTATTATAAATTTCTTTTTCATCTCATGTTTTATAAACTCCATATTTTTCTTTGCCCCAAACCAGTTGTCAGCGAGGACATATTCAAACTTAACCTCATTGGTGACAGCCTAGCTAATAATAGATTGAAACATCTCCCAATTTTACAGAAATTAATTCTTTTGAACACCAAGTATCTTGCCGACTACTCATTTTAGACTCCAATTTTATTGAAATCCAAAACTTTACATCAAAGTAAAATTTTGTGGGTAATAGTCAGTCCTTTAGGGAGAGGATAAAGCAAGCAATTTTCTGTAAATTCGCAAAAACCTGAAATCAAACTCCTTTCTATTTCCTTTTTAGAGCTTTTATAAAAAGCTCGCATTACATATTCTGATCTAGCCAGAATAAAGTAGCCGTGTCCTCTTCTTAACGAAGAAGCA
>CANNLR010000050.1 GCA_947505635.1 Chlamydiota bacterium | reverse complement strand
TGTTTTTTAGAAGACCTGTCATAGGGGATTTCTTCACAAAAAGAAGAAAACGGACTGAAACAAATCGATAAAAAAACTAGAAAGGCGGAAGGTCTCATAAAATATTCATACACTCCCAAAGATCTATATTTACAAGGGTTAGGAGCTCTTTCAAAGAGCTAAGAGGAAGACCCATCACATTGTAATAACAACCTTCTATTTTTTTTACAACTAAACTTCCTCCTTGTTGGATGGCATAGCTGCCTGCTTTATCTAAAAAGTTCACATGATCTAAATAATGATGAATATGAGCTTCTTTTAGCTCATGGAATAAGATGCGTGTTTCTTCTACTCGTATATGTTGCGCATCTTTGAAAGAAAGGGCAATGCCTGTGTAAACGGTATGCCATTTACCAGAAAGCTGCTGCAAAAAAAGAATAGCTTCTTCTCTACTTACAGGTTTATTGTAGACTTTCCCATCAAGATAGACAATGGTGTCTGCTGTTAAAATAATATTTTCAGGATATTGAACAGCTAAGCTCTCTCCTTTTTTCTTAGCAAGAATTCCTACATAGTCGATAGGATCTCCCGTGAAAAGAATGCTTTCTTCTGCGAAGTTAGAGGCAATTTGTGTAAAGGGAAGGGAAAAAAAACGGAGAATCTCTCCTCTTCTAGGAGAATTAGATCCAAGAATAATTTGTCTATGTGTCATTTGCTTGCTCGATGATAAAAGCCTATTTTGTCGAAAAATAGAAAAAAAAGGTACGGAAATCTCACGAACTGAAAAAAGCTTTTTTTTATTTAATGATTTTTGTAATACTGCATCTGCATAAAATAAGATGTTTTCGTTTTTTTTATAAATTATTAAATATACAGGTACTATTTTATGATTAGCAGATTAGCAACCCTAGGGGATCTTGTTATCCGTTCTACTATAGGTTCAACTAATACCAGTAACTCTAAAGACAAGAATACAGCAGCGATAGTTGGAACTGTTACTTTAGTTGTTTTTTCAGCAGGAGCGTACTACGGATTAAGCTCTATTTCTCGCAGTCTTGCTCCTAGAGTGGTGACGCAAAGCGCTCAAGAAAAGGCAAATCTAAACTGGGGACTTCCTTCTGGCATTAAGAAAACTTTAGATAAGCTTTTTGAAGGCTCTCCCTATCAATCCGTTGATGCCCTTCCTTTTTATCCAGCTACACTTGATGGAGAAGATGTTCAAAGAGAAAAAATGGAAGCCCCTGTTATGAAAGGAACGATAGCTGGGTATCGATTCATCGTGATTAAAGTTGATACGGAAGTTCCTGAAGCTTGGCGTGATGTAGTAATAGACTGTAAAGCAAAAGAGACCCTTCTTCTTTATCAACTCTATAAAGATGGGCCGAATAAAGAAGGGATAGATGGAGCTTTTGTTTGGGAAGGAGGACTAGGGGATCTCTATCTAAAACCTGAATTTTTTACTGGGAATTTCACCTATCCACACGATGGCTCAGGTCCTATCCACTCCCAAAAAGATAATTTTGAAAGAGTTCAAAACCTCATTAAGAATGGTGTTGGGGAAGATCTTAGGGGCTGGACTTGGAAGATTCCTAAAAATTAACTTAAGCAATTATCTATAAACGGATAGTGTACATCTATCCGTTACGTTCTATTTCCAAAAAAAGCTTTCTTTTATTTATTCGTCCTGAAATAATACCTCCTCATAATATAAGATATTTTCAGTTTTTTATAAACAATCAATGTGTAAATATAAAATTTATGATCAATAGCTTAACGGCATTTTTTTCACGTTTCATTATGGGCTCCGCTGCCACGAATAATTCTAAAGACACAGCCAAAGTAGCACCCGCTGATGCCACAACTTCGGCTGTTTTTTCAACTAACGCTTATCGCGGCTCAGATGTTATTCCAAAAAGCCTGTCACCTAAAATAGTGGCTCAAAATGAAATGATCCCAGATTGGGAACTTTCTCAAGACGTTAAAAGAACTTTAGATAAAATTTTTAAAGGATCTTCCTATTCTTCAGTTGATGATCTTCCTATTTATCCGGTTGATCCTAATGATAATTATATTGAAAGAGATAAAATGGAAGCTTCCGTTATGAAAGGAATAATAAATGGGCATAGATTTATCATAATAAAATTAGATGCAAACCTTTCAACTGAATATATTCAAAAATATTATCCTGTTGCAACTGAAGAGGTTCTTGCAAGGAACCAGAAAATAGAAGGAACTCTTTTTCTTTATCAATATCGTGGAGATAAAGATTTTGTGTGGGGTGGGGGAAAAGGTAGCGGACCGCATCGACCCAAGTTTTTTACCAAGAATTTCATCGTTTCAGAAGACGGGGCTCTTTCCAATGGGCAAGAAAGAAACTTTAACGCAGTTAGAACTCTTATAAAGAAGGGTGCTAGTCAAGACCTTAGAGGCCTTATTTGGAAGATTTCCGAAAAATAACTTTAGTCATAAAATAATTTATCATAATAGAACGTGTACTATTTATTAATCTCGTGATATAATTTTTCTTAATTATTAAAACTATAATGGAAATTCTATGATTAATAGGTTGACGACGATTGGGGATGCCATTAGGCTCTCTACTATAGGTCCAATTAGCACAAATAATCCTAAAGACACGAATAAGACAGTACTAGTTGGAACAGTCGCTTTTGTTGTTTTTTCAGCAGGAGCCTATTACAGATTATGTGCTAATTCACGCAACCTTGCACCTAAAATGATAGAGAAAGCAGATGAGCAAGAAAGAGTAACTATAAAACTATCAAATCTTCAAAAAGAGCAGAATTTAGAATGGGGGCTCCCTCTAAGTGTTAAGAAAACTTTAGATAAGCTTTTTGAAGGCTCTTGTTATCATTCAATTGACGCTCTTCCCCTATTCCCTGTAAGGCCTGATGATGAGGTTATTAAAAGAGAGAGTATGGCAGCCCCTATTATGAAAGGGACGATACATGGACATCGATTTATCGCAATTAAAGTGGATACGGAACTTTCAGATGAATATATTGAAGGAGATTTCTCCTTGACAATGGGATGTCTTTTTGAAAAAGATCGCAGGGTAAAAGAAATCTTTTTTCTTTACCAATCGAATAAAGACGAACCAGGCATTCAAACAAAAATTGAAGCTTTAGCATGGGATGAGGGGAAGGGCGGGGGTATTATTCATCAACCTCATTTTTTCACCAAAAGCTTCACTTATTCACATAATGGTTCAGGTCCTGTAGAGGGGCAGGAAGACAATTTTGAACGAGTTAAAGCTCTTATCAAGAATGGTGTTATTGAAGATCTTAAAGGTCTTACTTGGAAGATTCCCGCGAAGTGAATTAGTATCTTATCCAACAAAATTCGTGTCCTCCACTATTAAAGCCAGGATCAAAAGAAAAAAGCTCCTGCCCTTTCACAAGCTCCTTGGCTACAGTACAGAAAAGTTGATCGGCAATATTGCTTCCATCATAGTGTGTATTTTTCCCAGATTCTTTTAATAGAGCAACTACACCATTATAAACTTCGTGGCGTCGAAATGCAGGAGATCGGAGGGCTATAATTTCTGATTCTGAGCTTGCTTTATCTTTGTGTGTTCCTAGAATCCTATTTTGTTCTTCTCGAATTGCTTTTGTAATGTTTTTGATAAAAAGGGGGCCTATGATGCAAGCTAGCTCCTTAGCCTCTTTTGCTGGGTTTTCATTTAGAAAGCTTCGTATGTGGCCATCTAGATAACCTTTTTCCTTAAGTATATCGCATTGTCCACTATTCATCTTCAAGAGCTCCTTTTCAACTACCTCAATAATGGCAGTTGTCCGATTTGCATCTACTTCAAATGTTTCAGTTGCGGTTTCGCTGTTTATTTTCTTTTTTGTCAGCCAGTCACGATGTGCTATATAGCCTTCTTGGAGGTACTTTTTTCCATCAAGAGCTCTCTTCTTTAAATTCGGCTTATTTATTGAGATACCTAATTTTGTAGCCTCTTCTATGATTAGATCTTTATGATAAGGGAATATTCTAACAAGCGTTGCAAGTCCTTTCGCGCTTGGCTCCTCATACATGTGCTCTAGATCTATGAGTCCTATTTTTCCTGTCCTTATTCCATTTACTTCTTCAATATATAAAGGTAAGTTATCATATCGAATCGTATCTCCCACTATATTGTTTGATGGATGGTATTGAAAAGATACTAAATCACTGAGATAAACCTTTGAAAATAACCTTGTCATTTCACGGACAGACTCATCAAAAAGACCGGGATTTTCTATGTATAGCCCCATGTTATAATATCTATCCACGTTGATGGGCAGACGCTCTTCTACAAGAAATTTCCCACAAACAGCTGCTGTGGGTATGATAAGATGAGAGCTTCGTTGAGACTCCAAAATAGATCTAATCCTTTCCATTTGACCGAAACGTTTTATAGAATCCTCCTCTCCAGACTCTTTGAGTACAACTTCCAGCGCTCCTTTAGGAAGATAAACTCTTGTTTTCCCTCCGTGCGCTCGAGGCATGTCCTTTGCAAAATAGGTAGCTTGTAAAAGTGCGTACTTATAATTAAAACAAGTAGAGACAGTCGGTGAAAGGGTCTTTCTAGATTGATTATTATTTTGGGACTCAATTGGCTCTTTAGCTTCAGATTCAATATCTAAAGGGATTCCACTTAGAACGCTTAAAGCGACAAGGGTAGCAATTCCCTTAAGGCCTGTTTTAAAAGCTCCTGAATAATCCCTTGGCTCAGCCTTAGGTATCTCCGTTTGGAAGAATCTAGGGACAAATGGGCCTTTTTTTGTTGATAAATGAGAGCAAGCTGTCCGAGCTAGATAAGAAGTAGGACCATGAATAGCTTTTAATGTCATATATTACTCACTTTTTAAATGTTGGTAATCAAAATTATATCATACAAAAATGTTAAAAATCAAATTAACTATATACTATATTGTCATAAATGATTTATGATGAGCAGGCTATCAAATCTGCTGCATTAGAAAATATTTTTTCATGGTTCTTCGATTGCCTTAAATGGAGTTTTTATACAAAATAAAAGCTTATTTATTATTGGAAATAATGGTCGATTTTTTGGATTTAAAAAATGTAGCAAAAAAGGTGTAATGTGAAGGACTTTTTAAGCCAAATAGCTTTGGGAGAAGATAGCCGCAGGCAGTTTAAGGAGGATATACATAATGTAGATTCTTTAGCTGCAGAAATGGTCGCTTTTGCCAACGCAGAAGGCGGCATTATTTTTATCGGAGTTACAGACAAAGGAAATCCTGTTGGCCTATCCAAAGAATCTGTAGGACGAATCAATCAACTTATTGGCCATGCAGCCAATCAACACGTGCGTAGCCCTTTAACGGTTAAGACAGAAAATATTGCTTTAGAAAATGGCTTGATTGTGATTTCTTTAATTGTTCCCGAGGGAATGGATAAACCTTATTTTGATAAGACCGGAGTGATTTGGTTGAAATCGGGGTCAGATAAGCGCAGGATTCAATCTAAAGAAGAACTAAGAAGATTATTTCAAAGCGTAGATCAATTTCACGCCGATGAGTTACCAACACGCGCTCAAATTAGCCTACTAGATAAGCTGCGTTTTAGAGATTTTTTACAAAAAGTATATGATCAGGTATTGCCTGATAAGCAAGAAGATTTGGTGAGATTGCTCCAAAATATGAATTTAGCTACCGAAGAAGGCTTTTTAAATTTAGCAGGAGTACTGCTATTCACTGAGCATCCTGAGCTCATTAAACCCCAGTTTGTCATAAAAGCTATTTGTTATCCTGGTGAAGATATCCATATGAGTAGTTATGTTGATACAGAGGAATATGTGGGACCTTTTCAAAGGATGTTTGAAGGGGCGATGAGCTTTATCATGCGGAATTTGCATAAGGTACAAGGAGATCAAGGTGTCAATTCTCAAGGCATCTCGGAAATCCCAAGGACTGCATTAGAAGAATTACTTGTAAATGCACTTGTTCATCGCGATTACTTTGTAAGCGCTCCCGTTCGAATTTTTATGTTTGCAAATCGCATTGAGATTATAAGCCCAGGGCATCTACCTAATCATTTGACGGTAGAAAAGATCAAAACAGGAAATTCCAATATTCGTAATCCCATCTTAGCTTCTTATGTAGCAAAGGGGTTACTTCCTTATAAGGGACTAGGATCCGGAATCACAAGAGCTTTGAATGCTTGGCCTCATATAGATTTTATCGAGGATCGAGAAGGATGTCTTTTTACCGTGAAGATAGCTCGAAAAATCCATAAGGGCGAGTAATTAGCCAAAGTTACGAAATAGGCCTTTTTGGCCATCTTATAAATCTTTTTTCTTGGTTGCTATATACGCAACCTTACCACTTTTTGAGGGTGGGCCAGGATTCTAAACGTATGCGCCGGAATCCTGGCCACCCTCTACATAGGTTCCAATTCAAAAACTGTTTTTTGCAAAATTTGTCCTAGTTCGATCCTGTATTCTAGAGGGGTCAAATAATTGACATTCACTTTATGGTTAGGATCTAGAAATAATGGGCCCTTTCAAGCTCGAAGTGCACCACCTATAAAATTCAAAGGTCTGTTGAAAATCTCTTATTAGTTGTCCAATCATACGTGATTTTTGTTATACTTTTCTATGTTATTAGCTCCTGGCTTAAATTCCTCGGCGACTGTGCTCATTTTTTGTCCGGTCCCCAAGCGCTTCGCGTGCAGGGCGAGGGACCGGACGAAAAAATTTGCGCTAGACGCCTTGAGGGACTGGAAAAAAATCGCTTTCATTTTCTTTTCAGAACTTTTCTACCTATCAGACATGAGGTCAAATAACCGCCGATACGCCTCTACAGGAGTCTCAAAATTTAATATCTTTCTTGGTCTGTTATTTAAGAGCTCCTCAACCTTTTCAATATCTTCATCAGAAATCTCATCAAATTTTTTCTTCTTAGGAAAATATTGTCTTACAAGACCATTTGTATGTTCATTAAGTCCTCTTTCCCAAGAATGATATGGTTTAGCAAAATAGAATTCAGCTCCTAGCTCTTTACTAACGTACTCGTGATTAGCAAATTCTTTCCCATTATCAGATGTACAAGTGAGCACTATAAATCCACCGTTACTTAATTTTATCACTATGGCCCGTCCTACATTTTCTGATGTCTTTTGCTTAACCTTTTTTAATTGAGTGATTTTTGATGCCCTATCAACCATTGAGATAATAGCCTCTTTTTTACCAGCTCCTATAATCGAATCTAATTCCCAATCTCCTAAACGTTTTTTCTCTTCTACAATTGAAGGTCTTTTTTCTATGTCTATGCGGTTTGGAATGCAACCCCTTCCCGCAGTCCCCTTGCTCCGTCTATTGTATTTTTTACCATGATGACGCAGTTCGTTATATAATGAGCCTCCATTCTTCTTGTCTGCCCAAATATGCTTATATATTGTCTCGTGACTAACGTGTTGAAGGCCTTCTTTTTTTAATCGTCCGGATATCTGTACAGGACTCCACTGTAACCTTAACTTCTCTTCTACAAAAGTTATCATTTCAGGTGTCATTTTTTTGTTTGAAGAGGGATTTTTTCTGTTGATGGAATTCTCTTGGGCTTGCTTATGACGGTATCCTCTTTTTCCAGAATTTCTTTCGAGTTCTCTTCCGACGGTTGTATGGTCGATATTCAGCGCTCGTGCTATGGATCTGTTGGAATCTCCTCTATCTTTTAAAATGTAAATTTGGCATCTTTCATCGTAGGTAAGCTGCTTCCCTTGGGCATGGGGGTCTCCTTATGGTTCTTTTGGTTAAAAACCAATATAGAGATTTTTTTTACAGCTTACCTATTCTTTTTTTCAATCAAATGGTGCACTTCGAACTTGAATCGGCGATCCTGAATTCAAGCTAATATGAGGGTGGGCCGGGATTCCGGCTCATACGTTCGGAATCCCGGCCCACCCTCTTTTTGTAGTAACTTCAATGTGGTATCGGTCGAATTCAAGAGGGGGTAGTTGACACATAGTAGATCTTCTTTCTCTGAAAAAAAGCCAACTCCAGAGCCGTCAATAGGATGAAAGAATACTTTTCCATTTTTCAAGACTGTTAAAATGACTCTAAAGGAGGGGGTAGTTGACCTTGTGGAGTAAACTCGTTACGAACAATCTCATCTACCTCTGCATTTAAAGAGGGGATGTGATCTCCTAACCATATTTTTAACTTTTTAACAGACGTGGTAAGATCGATAGTTTGAGTACCTTCTGCAAGGCCTAGATCTTTTGGTGTAAGAAGATTGCCTATATCAAGCTGATAAGGCTCTAACCCTATACAACCGAAATTTGCGTGGAATTTATGAGTTGGTTTATAAAACCCAAGCTCTACTCGACGCTCTAAAAGATGGAGAAGCTTTTCTAACACACATCGAACTTCTGTGATCTTATCTTCTTTAAGAAGATTTTTCAAGGTGACTTGAAGAGGCTCCACCTTTTTTTGTATTAAAAAACAGGTCGTATTGGAGTCAAAGTTTCTTAGTACATTAATTTTATCAAATAACTGGAGGGGCAGTTTTAAATCGGAAGTTTCTGCTAGGTGAAGGTATTCAACTAAAGACTCATCTTTAAAGGAAGTATAGGCATTTACATAACTTATGAAATCTTCTTTGATCCGCTTTGCAAAAGCTTCTTTGGCGACAACCTTATAAAGCCATTTAGAGAAGGGGATATAGGTGAAGTTAAAAGACTCCCCCCAAAACTCCAAATGAGGATAGTGAGGCTTAAATAGTTTCAACACATACTTTCCATCTTCTGATGTAAAAGCAAAGGCCTGATGTCCTTTTCCGAGGTAATGGAACTTTTGCTTTAGTAGAGACTGGATGTCGAATGCTTTTTCAGAAGAGGTGTCCCAGGCAGATCCACTTTTAGAAGGTTTCACAAGATCATCTGCATCAAAGTTCCCATTCAATCCTTTACAAATAAGATTAAGTGTAAAAAAGCTTACGCTTCCTATAAGGATTTTATAGCGAAGTTTCATGAGACTCTCCATTGTGAGTGTTTTTTTGTATTTCAACCATTTCTTCTAAATATTCACATAAAATTTTAGACCTAGGAGTTAACCATTTCTTCATATGGTGAACGGAATAGTAAATTTGATCTAGATTAGGACCTGTCTTTGCGAAACTTTCCATCACAAGTACGCGGCCTACATCAATTTGTACGGGCTTTAACCCAATACAACCAAAATTTTTATCGACTGTTGTAGGATTGTCAATCCCTTTTAAAATGAACTGAAAAGAAAGATTAACAAACGATTGGATCAACTGTCGGGCTTTTTCGGTTTCTCCTTTTTTTATCAAGGAAGCTAGCGCAGGATAAAGAAGGTCTGTTTTTTTCTGAATTAAGAAGCAGGTGTCATCTAAATCTACTTCACGTAAAATGCCGATCTTATCGTATAGCTGTAATTTATGTTGTAAATGATCTGTTTGGGCTAGGTGGAGATACTCAAGCTCTGTTTCTTCCTTTAGAAGTTCAAAAGAATTAACATAGCTTTGGAATTCTTTTTCCTTTTGCTCTTCGCATTGTTTTGTGTAAATCTTTTCAAAAATCGATTTTGCGAAGGGGAGTTTTGATACTCCTATTTTACAAGGTTTTCCCAAAAGATGATAGTGGAAGTAGGGGAAGTGAGGTTTAAATAATTTAAAAACATGCTCCCCATCTTCTGAGACAAAAACATAAGCTTGCTTACCTTTGCCTAGATAGGTGTATTTTTGTGCTAGAATATTTTTGAGATCCTTAGGTTCATCTGTTCTTGCCCACCTAGACCCTTTTAGGGAGGGGCGAACAAGATGATTTAAAGAAAAATCATCGGTAAGACCTTTGCACACCGTATTTAAGGTGAAGAAAATAGCCGTATAAAGTGTTACTTTAATCCATTTTTTCATAAATACCTATAAATATAAAAATTCTAATCGAAAAAACCTTATAAGACAAGCCACAAACTTCTCTTGAGAAAATTCCCTTTTCTTCTTACAGTAAAGAAAAGAGAAACTTTTTATTTGAAGGCTTTATGCAAGAATTTATGGGGAGCTCCGCTCCAAACCCACACGATTTAAGTTTACATAAGCAGGTAAGGGATTTAGCTGATCTCCTAAGACCAGAGCTATTACGTTTACACAAACATCCAGAGGATATTAGTGGAAATATCCATTTATATACTGCTTTTGTCGAACAAATTCGAGTTGTTAAAAAGGAGGTCACAAATTCAGATGCCCTATTTGCTTTTCATAATATTCTCAGCCATATGATGAAAATTGCAAAAAAAACAGAAGGGGACACCAATAATCAAGAAATTTTATGGCACCTTCAAGAAGTGATGGCTCTTTTATTTAAAGTACAGAACTTGCCCAGTTGATTTTTAAGACAGTTAACGTTGAAGTGCTGTAAGCAATATATTTGCAGACTGGCGAGGGAGCTCTTTTTTCAGAACGCGTTGAAAAGCTTCGCAAAGAGAGTCCGTTTGCTCAGCAACCTCACTTCTTGCTCTAGCCTCATCAGATTTGTTATAGAATAATTCATCTAAAAGGTTAGCTTGCTTATATTCGTTGTTACACGGGATTAAAAATACATAGCAAACCTTACCAAACTTTAGGGAAGGTCTTTTTAGGCTATGAAGTTCTGTTTTAAGACCCTCTAGAGCTTGCTCATGGGTGCTTATTTTCCTGTTTAATGCATTTTCATCATTTTTCGTTAGTATATACATGGCCTTTTCTTCGTACAAGGAATCAATTTTCTCTCTTTGTTTATCTATGCTGCCCTTTAATATTTGTGTAGGGCTTTCTGTTTTTCTC
>CANNLR010000049.1 GCA_947505635.1 Chlamydiota bacterium | reverse complement strand
TAAGAGCTCCTTTAAATTAATCAGCTATGTAAACTACATATCGATGAATGGCCCTTAATTTTCAATTGTAAAATCTTAGGAGGATCCAGAGGTACGAGCGTCTCCCTCAAGGAGAGAGTGCCCGAGACTCCTATTTTTTCTAAAGTTGGAATTTAACCGTTCTTTGTAGAACTAATAATAGGCCTAATAGTCAGTACTTATTTTGAATTCTTATTTCTTAAAGACTTCCTCTATGGATAGGTACGCATTTGTCGGATGAACCTAAATTATTCAGCAATTATGATTGTTTTTTTTGCATAAACCTTGTAATTGATTGTATGTAATGTGGTTGGGAGATTTATTTTTTAAAAAGCCTTAGGGAATTTAATCCTACAAGAACGGTTCCCCCTTCGTGTAAGATGACCGCTAGCCAAAGGGGGATCCAGCCTAAAAGAGCAGGCGTTGTGGCAAAGACGATCACAAAAAGGGCTAGGAAGATATTTTGTTTGATGATGCGCATGGTTTGATGGGATTTTTCGATAATCCAGTCTAGTGAGCCGATATCATCGTTTAAAAAGATGACATCAGACGCTGCAATGGCAGAGGAGCTTCCGATTTTCCCCATGGAGATCCCAACGGTTGCTCTAGCAAGGGCTGGAGCGTCATTTACCCCATCTCCTACCATAATAAGACCTGTGTCTTGAGATAAGGCTGCTACCTTAGCTAACTTGTCTTCTGGTTTTAGATGAGAAAAGACTTTGTTAATGCCAAGGGAAGAGGCTATTGTTTCTGCGTTATGTTCTTCATCTCCAGTTAGCATAACGATGTCCATATTCAGATTTTTTTGTAATCTAAAGATAAGTTCCTTTGCCTCTTTACGGACCTTGTCTTGAAAGTTGAAGACAAAAAGGGCTTTATCTAACAAAAAGTAAGTTTGTGTGGAACTCGTTATAATAGAAGAGAGAGTTAAAGAAAGGTTGGGCTCTTTAGAGAGGACAAAGGATTTGCTTCCAAGGTAACAAGGGATTTTAGAAGATTGATCTAAAGCCATTATGCCAGAACCAGGAATAGATTGTAGGTTGTCTATAGATGTAAAAGAGAGTTTTTTTTCTTTTATGAGATTTGTGATCGCTTCTGCTATAGGATGTTTTACATGTCGTTCCATAGATCCTGCAAGAGAAAGCACTTTATCTAAAGATAAGTTCTTCGCCTCTTCGTTTAAAGGTTCTATATGGGTACAAATAAGCTCTCCCGTTGTTAGGGTTCCTGTTTTGTCAAAAGCAATTCTTTGGCACTTAGCAAGAGCATCTAAGATCGATCCTCCTTTAAGGAGGATCCCCTTTTTAGCGCTGCAGCTAATAGCACTTAAGTAAGCTGTTGGCGCGCCAATGACAAGAGCGCAAGGAGAAGCTGCGATTAAGAAGGTAAGAGCTCTATAGATAGATCCTTCGATTCCTAAGTAGGGGATAGTTGAAAAAAATATGGGCAAAAAAGAGGCAAATAGAGCGGTTAAAATGATAATGGTTGTTGCGTATTTTTCATCGACAGCATCGATCCATTTTTGCAATTTTGGTTTAGACTCTTGTGCATGAGTGATAAGTCCAATGATTTTACTTAAGGTAGAGTCTTGGTTGGAGCGAGAGACAATAAGAGTTAAGGTCCCATCTAAGTTGCGAGCGCCTGCTAGCACTTCATCTCCCACTGTCTTAGCTATAGGAAGGCTTTCCCCTGTAATATGGCTTAACGTAATAAAAGAAGATCCTTCAACAACCTTTCCATCTAATGGGGTAACTTCTCCTGCTTTGACAAGGATTTTAGCTCCTATGGGGATCTCTTTAACAGAGCATTCAACTAAATGGCCATCTTCTTTGACAAGGTAGGCTGTTGTAGGAGAAAGTCTATGAAGTTGCGATATAATACTCTTTGTTTTTTGCATAACAGAGGTTTCTAAGGAGCCTGAGATCTCAAACAGCACAAGAAGTAAGGCTCCTTCTAGTCCGCTTCCTATTAAAATAGAAAGAAGGGCTGCAAGAGTCATTAACACGTCTATGTTGATTTCTAAGTTTTTACAATCTTCAATGGTATGGATGAGAGCTGGTGTCCCAGAAAGCACATAGACAAAAAGAAGGAATAAATGAGAAATAGATGGAGAAAAAAAGTGAAAAGTAAAGGCTAAAAGCAAGAAAAAAGCAGAGGTGATAGAGATCTTTAAAGAAAGATTTCGACTCCATTTTTTTCCTGTTTTTGTTAAAAAGGGGCTAACACTCTCATCTTTTCCAGAAGCAAAAAATTCATCAAAGAGATAGGGGGGTCTTTTTTGGTAGATCATGAATTTACAATCTTTTGGAAAAAGAAGATAAGACCTCCACTTAGGCAGAAGATCGCTGCATTCCAAACTAGAGCAGGGATAATGGGGATTTTTTCTATTTTAGCTGTAAAGACTCCAGCTAAAAGAAAAAGAAGAAAAAAGGCGCTAATAACTCCTGCAGAAGAAAAAAGAAAGAAAGCAGCAGATCCTATAAGTAAAGCTGCAAGGGCTCCTAAAAAGGCTCCGGAAGCTTGCTGTAAGGGGTGTTCATAAGCTTCTAAAGGAACCCCGAGTTCTTCTTCTAACATGATTTCTAAAAGTCTATTGTCATCTGCCATGAGTACATTGACTACTTCAGAGAGCAATTCTCCTTCAAAGCCTTTTGCTCGATATAGCTCAAAGAGCTCTTCTCTTTCTTGCTCTCTATGGTGTTCGATCTCCCATCTTTCTTCTTCGATTACTCGATGAAGTCTTTCTAGTCTTGCCCATCCAAAACAGGCACTGCGCGCTGTTTTCCAAAAGATCCATCCTGCAAAGAATAGAATAAGGGCAAGAAGAGTTTGTTTTAAGGGGAGTAATGGGAAGAGGAGGAGCCATAATAAGGTTAGGGTAAGAGATGTATCTTTTAAAGTGTCTGCAAAAGCAGATTTTTGTCCTGAGATCTCTGTACCATGGGTTTCTGCTGCAGCTCTAGCCCCTTTAATTCGAGCTTCTTTTAAATGAGTAGGGATCGATTTGCCTTCAAAGTGATTTTGGGGAGAGTGAGGTGTTGGCATAAATTCCTTTTAAGGGTGTTTAAGAGCTTCTTTTAAAAAGGTAATACAATCTAAGTAATCATCTTTGGCCATGATCTCTCTTGCAGAGTGCATAGATAATTGAGCGCATCCTAAGTCAACGGTTGGAATCCCTGTAGAGGCTGTAATGAAAGGACCTATAGTGCTCCCACAAGGCATATCAGATCTATTGACAAAGTATTGTAGAGGTATTTTTGCTTTTTTCCCAATCAGAAGAGCTTGTGCCAAAGTTTGTGCAGAAGAAGCGTACCTTAAATCTGCATTGTGTTTGAGGACAAGACCTTTCCCTAAGATGGGTTGGTGATTGGGGTCGTGTTTTTGTTTATGCATAGGATTTAGTCCATGTGCCATATCTAAAGACAAACAAAGAGAATTCCTTTTTAAGACAAGGAACTCTTCTTCACTTAAATTGTAAAAATGACGAATCCTGCAAAGAACATCTGTTAAAAAAGAAGAAGCTGCTCCTTCCCAGGATTTAGAGCCCACTTCTTCATGATCCCAAAAGACAGAAAGAGGTAAAATGGAAGAAGGGGTATAGCTTGTCATAGCTACCATAGAAGCGTGAACACTTGCTAAATTATCGAGTCTATAAGAGGCTATCCAATCTTGATGAGGACCAAGTAGTCTCGGGGCCTCTAGAGGGACTAGAAAAAGATCAAAAGCAAGTAAGGAGGAATAGTCACAGTGTTTTTTTAGAAGAGATTCTAAAGAGGGGAGGGAGTTTTCATGGCCCATTAAAGGGAATATGGGCATCAAGTGTTCTTGCTTATTTAGAAGAGGTCCTTTTTCATTGACATCTCTTTGTAAATGGATTGCAAGCTCTGGAATAATAAGAGGGGTATCTTCTAAAAAAAGGAGTTTTTCTTCAAGAGCCCCTTTTTTTGTTTTAAAAAAGGCTCTTCCTGCTAAAGCAAGATCCCTATTTAGCCAAGAGTGGAGAATAGGGGATCCGTAGACCTCAACTTCTAGAAGGGCCATGGAATCTTCTGCAAGGAGGGGGTTTGGTTTGATTTTTAAGCTTGGACTATCTGTATGGGCGGCTAAGATTCGAATTTGAGTAGGAGGAGATTTGGGGAGGCAAAAGGAGGCGATAGAACCTCCTCTTGCCACGAAATACTTTTCCCCTTTTTCCATGTTCCAAAGCTCTTTTTCTTGTAAAGGCTGGAAATGATGAGCCGAAAGGAAAGATTCTACCTCTTTGACGCAGTGCCAGGAGGTAGGGCTTGCTTGTAAAAAAGATAAGAATTTTTCTATACGGGGCATAATTCTTGTATTCCATTGAGGTATTTATGTAAGACAGGTGGTATTAGGATCCTGCCATCTTCTTGCTGATTATTTTCTAAAAGAGCAACCATTAACCTTGAGGTGGCAAGTCCAGAACCATTTAATGTATGAACAAGCTCTGGCTTTTCTTCTTTTTTCTTAAAGCGAATCTGGGAGCGTCTTGCTTGATAATCTGTACAGTTAGAAACAGAAGAGACTTCGTAATATCGATTTTGGCCTGGAAGCCAAACTTCTATGTCGACTGTTTTAGCTGCAGAAAAAGACATGTCTCCAGTGACAAGAAGCATGTTTCTGTAGTGGAGGTTAAGTCCTTGTAGAATTTTTTCTGCTGAAGTGAGCATGCTCTCAAACATGGCTTCACTTTGTTCTGGCGTTGTAAAACAAAACATCTCTACTTTGTTAAATTGATGAACTCGAATAAGCCCTCTTTCTAAAGATCCAGCAGCGCCAGCTTCTCTTCTAAAGCAAGGGGAATAGCTCATATATCTTTTAGGAAGTTCGGACTCATCGAAGATCTCATCGTAGTGGAGTCCATTTAAAGCCACTTCAGAAGTAGGGATAAGGTAGAGGTTATAGTCTTCATCTTGAATTTTAAAGAGCTGTTTTTCGAATTTAGGAAGCTGGCCAGACCCAAACATCATCTCAGGTCGTACTAGGTGAGGAACCATCCACATCTCAAAGCCATTTTCTATATGGGTATCTATCATATATTGTAAAAGAGCCCATTCAAGCCTTGCTCCAAAATTTCTATAAGTTGGCCAGCCGCTTCCTGCGATCTTAGCGCCTCTTGTGAAATCAAATAGTTTTAGCGTCTCATTTAATTCGACATGGTTTTTAAAAGGAAAAGAAAATTCTTGTTTTGTTCCAAAAGTTTTAATGCACTCATTGTCTTTAGGGTCTAAAGAGTCTTTGATAAAGTCTAAGGGTGGATTAGGAATGCAAGACAGCTGATGTGTCAGCGCTGTTTCTTTTTCTGTTAATTTTTTGTCTAAAGCAGAGATTTTATCCCCAAAGCCACTTACTTGATTCATGAGATCAGTACAATCTTCTTTGTTTCGTTTTCTTTCTCCAATTTCTTTAGAAAGAGTGTTGCGAAGGGATTTAAATTCTTCCCCTTCCATTTTCAAGGTTCGAATTTCCTCATCTAACGCTAAAATGGGGTCGAGGCGTATAGAGGGGTCTTTTCTTTGTAAAAGAGTTTCTAAATTTTTTTTGTCTTGACGGACTCGTTTAATGTCTAGCATGATGCGCACCTTACAATTGTAGAAGAGTTGAATACTAAAGTCCTTGCCTCTTAAAGTCAATATGCTACATGGAATCTTAGTAAGATTGATAGTTGTATTGGAGTCGGTTTTTATTATTATTCAAGGAGTGGTTTCCCGGGAATAAGATTTTTCAAAAAATCTTCAATAGGAAGGCACAGGATGTATTTTAGAGCTCGTCCTCCTAACAAATCTAATCCCTCTTTTTTTAATTTACGGACGGCAGATCCAGTAAGGATAAATTTCCATCCTTTTTCTCAATTAAAAGATGAACAATAGATAAAAGATCAGGAACCTTCTGGACTTTGTCAATAATAATGCAGGCATTGTTAAGTAAAGGAAGAGAGATATCTTGTAAAAGGTCTGGGTTAGAAGGAAATCGAAGAAATTCTTTTTTTAGTCTTAAGTCGATGACAAGAGCATCAGGATGTCTTGTGTTAACAAGTGTTGATTTCCCTGTCCCTCTGGGCCCAAAAAGAAAATAGCTTGTTGTAGGCTCTGGAAAAAACCTGGAGAGTTGTCCTAATGTCAATTTGAGGCGCAAAGTGACGACGCAAATGTCATTTTGCGCCTCAAATTGCCATTTAGATAAAATAGATAGGCGTTTTTATCTGGTCTTTATCAAGTTTGGCGCGAAACTTAAGAAATCGCTCCATGAATGTCATAGATTTTTTTATGAAACAAAGATTTTCACAGCATCAATTAAAAATTGCATCACGTGGGTTCTAGAGACCTCATAAAGATTCCCACGGATCTAATCGGCTCTTGCCTAGAACGGCAGCAAGAGCCTTTAGGCGTTTATGATCTTCGACAGGGATATCTTATAATAAATTACTTTTGCTAGACATAAGTTACTTCTCTACTTATATTTTGCCAGATTTAAATATTTAAGACAAAATAACGACTTTAGCTAAAATTTATTTGATATTGAAGTGAGGGTTACTATATGGTAGTCTGTTCTATAGAAATATGCCAAGGAAAACAAATTATGAGTAAAGCCTCCCCTTTAGCGCAAAATCCTTTGATGTTGCGTTTTTATAGACTTATGGACGCCTTCGCCAAATCCGATGACGAAAGAGACTTTTATCTTGATAAGATGGAAGGGTTTATCGTGTATGTGGATCTTGATAAGAATGAAAAAGAACTGATGGATTTAGAACAAGAAGTACTAGTAGATCATCCTGAACGATATATCATCGTCCCTAAAATGACTTTTTATGAGACAAAAAAGTTCATGGAAGGATTCGTGAATGAAAAGGTTTATGATATAGATACTAAGGAAAAGTTATTAGATCTCATCCAGGCAAAAGAGGCTAGGGAGAACTTTCTTGAATTTATTTATGATCATCTAACAGAATTAGAGAAATGGCAGCAATTTTATCAAGAGCGTTCCAGAATTCGAATCATTGAATGGCTAAGACAGCAAAAGATACAGTTTGTTTTTGAAGAGGATTTGGATTTCACTAAGGTGCAGTTAGAGAAGCTGAAAAAGCATCTATTTGATGCAAAAGTACCTAAAGACGTGGCTAGCTCCAGAGAAATTTTAAATGCAAAAGCTAAGACATATTATTCTAATGAAGCGCTAAATCCTAGACCTAAGAGAGGAAGACCTCCAAAGCAAGTGCCTAAGGTAGAACTAGAGCCTCAAATTACAGTAGATCTATATTCTACAGTTCCTGTTTGTGTAAGAGGATTCCTTTATTTAGTAGCGAATACGTCTGCTGTTACATTCTCTAGACGCTTTGACACAGAGGCTCAGTTATTAGCCAACTTGCGGGGTAGTTCCAGAGTTAAGGTCGATACTAAATTACAAACTCTTTCAGAAAGACTAGAATCGCTAAGGCACTTATCAAGTCGCCTTTCAGATGTTCATGGAACAGAGGATCCTTTGATTCGTGCTGTAACTAAAACAATGGATTCTCCTTCTGACAGTAAGATGATGGGAATTGCTAAAGGTAGTTTGTCTCAAAAGCAAGAAGCTCCTTCTGAAAAAGGAGAAAATGAGAAAAAAACTCCTTCTACAAAAATTGTTACACAAATTAAGAAAAAAACTGGGAAATAATTAATCCATGGACCTTTTTAAAGAAAAAGCTTTAAAAACTCTTGAGACCATGTACCTGACTCGATTTGCAGATGATAAAATGTCAAAGTTGGTCAAGCAAAACAAGGGGGGGACCTTTCACCTTTCTGTGATAGGGCATGAAATGGTGGGGGCTGTTTGTGCGGCGGGTATGGTTCCTGGCCGAGATTGGGCTCTACCTTACTATAGAGATAGGGCGATGGCTGTTGGTCTTGGCTGCAGCCTTGTTGATCTGTTTGGTTCTTTCTTGGCAAGAGAAGTTCCTCACCATTCTGGTGGAAGGATGATGCCTGAGCATTTTTCTCAAAAGAATCTTAATATTCCTGTTCAGTCTAGTTGTGTGGGGTCCCAGTTCTTACACGCTGTTGGTGTTGCTAAGGGTCTTAAATTACAAGGGAAGGCAGATGTAGTATATGTATCTGCTGGGGATGGGGCTACCTCTCAAGGAGATTTTCATGAAGCCTTGAATTTTGCCTGCATTCATGCTCTGAATGTTATATTTGTGATTCAAGATAATGGTTGGGCTATTTCTGTTCCTGCAATAGAGCAGACGGCAGGAGGAAGTATCATTGCTATGACAAGTGGTTATATAGGACTTACTTCTCATGGTGTAGATGGTTGCAACTATGATGAAATGCTTCTTGCGGTAGAAAAAAGTGTAGAAAAGGGAAGACAGAATTTAGGGCCTAGCTTGATTGTGGCAAGAGTTCCAAGAATTGGAGCTCATAGTAATAGTGACGATCCTTCTAAATATAAGTCTCAGGATCATATAAAAGAAGATAAAGAAAGGGATCCTCTTCCTTTAATGGAAAAGTGGATAGTGTCTCATGGGGTGATGAATCAAGAGGCTCTTTTGTGTTTTAGGCAATCTTGTTTGCAGAAAGTAGAAGAGTCTGCGCAATTAGCTGATCTAATTCCTTTTCCAGATCCAGCTTTTGCTCACACAAAGGTTTTTGCAGATACTCCTTTAATAGAGGAAAAAGAAGGCGAGAGTTCTTCTTCTGGAGAAGAAGCTGTTGTCATTGTAGATGCTTTAAATCATGCTTTACAAGAAGAGATGAAAAAAGATCCCTCTATTGTGGTTTTCGGGCAAGATGTAGCTCACGGAAAGGGTGGAGTATTTGGTGTTACAAGGCATTTGACAGACCTTTTTGGGTCGGATAGATGTTTTAATACTCCTCTTGCGGAGTCTACAATTATTGCCTTGGCCATTGGACTTTCCTTTACAGGTTGGCGTCCTGTTGCAGAGATTCAGTTTGCAGATTATGTTTGGACTGGGATTAATCAGCTTTTTAATGAACTTGCTAATATTTATTACCGCTCAAATGGAGAATGGAATTGCCCTGTTGTAATTCGCATGCCTTTTGGAGGATATATCCAAGGAGGACCTTACCATTCACAAAGTATAGAGGCCTTCTTAGCGCATTGTCCGGGACTTAAAGTTGTTATTCCAAGTAATGCTGCAGATGCAAAAAAACTATTTAAGGCCGCTCTTAGAGATCCTAATCCTGTTGTCTTTTTAGAACATAAGGCTCTTTATCGCCAAAGAGTGTTTTGTGCAAGAAAGGAGACGGAAGAAGAGGATTTAGCTCCTTTAGGTAAGGCTAAAGTGGTTAAACAAGGAACTCATCTTACCGTTGTTACTTGGGGAGCTTTAGTATTTATGACTGTGCAAGTAGCGGACAAATTGGCTCATGAGGGGATTTTTGTAGAAATTATTGATTTGAGGACAATTGTTCCATTAGATATGGACACTGTCATTCATTCTGTTAAAAAAACAGGGAAGTGCTTGATCGCTCATGAAGCGCCTTCAAATGCTGGATTTGGCGCTGAAATCTCTGCTCGATTAGTGGAAGAGATCTTTGCTTATTTGGATGCTCCTATAATGAGGGTAACAGGCAAAAATTGCATGGTCCCTTACTGCAAGGCTTTAGAAGATAAAATTCTTCCTCAGCTTGCAGATTTAGAGGGTGCGATACGCAAACTCGCGAATTTTTGATTTCTTACGATTGCGTCCAATTCTTGGGCGCAATTCCACCGAATGCGTTTTAGTTAACTCTTTGGGAAAGTTTTTCAAAAGAGTGGGCGCTAGTTGGTGGAGTTTTTGAATTTTATCTAATAATTCTTGTTCAAGATAGGCGATCTCTACGTATTCTTGCGTATGCATAAATTTAGCAACTAGACTCTCTTGTGTTTTTTGCAACAAAAGAGCTTCTGCCTTGCAAACCACTTTATCGCAGGTTTGAAGAATCTTTGCATTCTGAATTAACTGATCTAAAGTACAGTCTATTTCTGTTAAAAGTTCTTCTTCTGAATAAAACATACTAACCTCAAAATATTGTTTCTATATATCTTAAAAACACATTTCTCTTTTGTGTGTCAAGCATTTTATTTAAAATAAAAAAAGAAAGATCAGAATAGCAGATAAACCTGTTGAATGAATGTAGTGGATTAAGTAAAAATATGCCGCAATTGAACTAGGAAAAAAATATGATAGGATTTTGTCCGCTAGCCTCTGGATCGAAGGGAAATGCTTTATATTTTGGCTCTCCCAAGGCAAAGATTCTGATAGATTCTGGTATATCTTTAAAAGATCTAACAGAGAGGTTAGGTAAGATTGGAGTGGAGGTTGGGGATCTAAATGCTATTTTAGTAACTCACGAGCATATAGATCATATTCGAGGATTGTCGGCTCTTTGTAGAAAGTGGAACATACCAATCTTTGCTAACTTAGAAACGGCTAAGGCTATTTTATCAGCCTCTACGTACACGCCAAAATTTAAGATTTTTTCAACAGGAGATTCTTTTCAATTTGCCGATTTACAGATTCATCCATTTAGTATTCCTCATGATGCGATAGATCCTGTTGCCTTTACTCTGCAGCTCGACTCTTTAAAAGTGGGTGTCTGTGCAGATTTAGGATTCGCTTCTACTTTAGTTGTTCATCAGTTGAAAAATTGTGATTATCTATACATAGAGGCCAATCACCAACCTTCTATGGTTCATGCTTCAGCTCGTCCCATGGTGTATAAACAAAGAGTTCTAAGCCGTCAGGGGCATCTTTCTAATGAAGATTCAGCTGAGGTGATCCTTGCTGTGCATCACGACTCTTTAAAGCATGTTTATTTGGCGCATTTATCTTCAGAGTGCAATACGCCTGAAGTTGCTTTAAAGACTGTTAAAGAGGCCTTAGAAAGGCAGCAGAAAGAGCTGACGGTTTCTGTAGCACCCCAGCATGAGATTGGTCTTCCAGTTTTATTCTCCTAAGGTAGGAGAAAGAGATAACTTGTTCTCTGGCCCCTCAGAAGATTGTCTTGTTATACCCTTAAGACTTAGCCTCGCTGTTTGTTCGTCTGCGACAGGGCTATCAATTCTAT
>CANNLR010000048.1 GCA_947505635.1 Chlamydiota bacterium | reverse complement strand
TTAATGGAAATTGCAAAACAGATTGTCAGCTACAGAAACGCTTTATAAATTGAAATATAATGATTCATACGTCTATTAGAGGCCCCTATTTTAAATGTTTTATCACTAGAAATTATACTGATATTTTGATACGATATTGCTAAATGAATAATAGGTTGTTTTATGAAAGCCCTCCCCGCTTCTCTTCAATATTTCCCTAGACTGATAAAATTAAATTATGGTTCTTCGGAAGAATTGGGGGTCTATAGAAGAAGTGCGTAACATTAACAATTTTAATGTCTTATGAAGTGATTTTCTGATGCTATTTTCGTGCTGTTTTTTCAACACCCCTGCCTCTATGAGAGAGGGATCCTAAAAATGTCTTTTTTAACACCAAATATATACAAGTGAGTACTCCAAAAAAAACATCCCGGAAGAAGCTTTATTAGAAATTGAATGATGATATGGTTAGACTGTATCGGTGGGTTATTCCTTGCCTGGTCTCAGTGTTTCTCTCTGCAGCTGTGCTCATTTTTTGTCCGGTCCCCATAGCTTCGCTCACCAGGTGAGGGACCGGACGAAAAAATCTGCGCTAGCCGCCTTGAAGGGCTTGAAAAATGACTCTTTTTTTTTCTTTATGAATCTATTTCTTTGAAAACAGAATGACAAGGACTATGAACCCTAGGCGATATGTTATGCTGCTTTTTCATGAAGGTCGTAGAGCAATAGTGTAAAATACTCCATATCTCGATAACCGTATCCCTGACGCTTTTTTACTTTGATTTTGTTGTTAGTGCCTTCAATTTTTCCATTGCTAATTGAATGATCATAGTAGGCTAATAGGCCCTCTGCATGATTAAGTATTGTGTAACCCATTTTTTGAAGCCCTGGAATATCGGATAGAATCGCAGTGAAAATCCAATCAAGAAGAAGCGCTGAGGCCTCTTCTTTTGAACTCTTGTTCCAAAACATACGGAACTGTTCTTTCATGGCATAAGCCATTGCTAGGACTGTGTTGACGTCTAGAAGCTTTTGTAGTTTTTCTCTCTGAGGCATATCTAAGTTTTCAAAGTTATGAAGGAAAAGAAATCGATCTCCCTTACCTATGCTTAATCCTTGTTCTACGTACTTGGCTCTCTCAGCTTTTCTTAAGTCATCTATCATGGTGTTAAGTAATTTCACTACATGGAAGCGATCAAACACAATCACCACATAGGGGAGGATCTTTTTTATAGCCGAAATGTATGTAGGGCTTAAGTCCATAGCTATAGCTTGGAGCTTGCGTGCTTTTTTCTTCAACTTTTGTAGGAAGGGTTCTATGCAGTCTAAGGCACGTCCTTCGCAAGCATAAATAATTCGGCCGCTACGAAGATCTAAGAAAACTGTCATGTATTTATGCCCTTTTTTGATGCTAAACTCATCCATGCTCAGATAAACTAAATTCTTGTAGCTGATCTTCTCATATTTTTTCTGAAGATACTCTTTATGGATATTCTTAACGGTCTTCCATTGCAGACCTAAAAATTTTGCTATCGCTTGAACAGTTCCTATCTTAATCATAGATAGAGTGTACTCTACAAACGATAAAGTCATAGGAAGCTTACCTGCTGCAAAAGGCAGGTTCGCCCAAGCGGAACAACCACAGTCCTTGCATTTAAATTTATGGGTACGAACATCTAAAAAACACTCCATTCTGCCAAGAGGGATTAGTCTTAATCGTCTCTTTTTGGAATCTTTGATGTGAACATTTTTAGAACAACACTTAGAGCATTTTTTCAATGGCTGTTTTAGGTGTACCTTGAAGATAAGAACTTCTCTTCCGATAAAATCGACCGATTTTATGATTACATTTTTAATCCCAAATCCATTATATAAAAGCTTTGCAAATTTTGATGCAGACATACCAGGTCACCTTATTTGATCGTTTGGTTTCTTTGTACTGTCTGCGTCTTTTATTAAAAAGATTTTTACCTGATTTTCATCAAAAAATTAGCCTATTTTTTCAATCCCCCCAATAGTTCCTATGAGCCTATTTTTTTAATAGCAGTTGCATCAGAAATGGCGATCTAACCAAAAAAGCTTGCTAGATCAAACTGAAACTTTCTAGAGTTTGTGCTAAAGAAGAGGTAAGAAGAAGGATGTAATCCACTTGGATGTCAAAAAATTGATCCATTTGCTTTGATCTAGAAAAACTTTAAGCAGCCTTCTCTGATGACAAGACGCAAAGCTCCGGGCGGTAAGTTGCCTCTTAACAATCCTAAGTAGGAAATCTGAATCCTTCCAAAACAGATTGAAAAAAACCACGAATCGTGGCATACCTCCTTTGAACATTTTTAACTTTAGACCGAGGTAACCACATGAGAACCCAATTCACAATTCTATCCATTGCGGCAGCGCTTATAAGCAACACACCTTCAGGTCAAAGCTCACCTCATATTAACAATAAAATAAATTTTTCAGGGGGAGGCTATAATGGGAATCCATAAAGTTGTACAGAAATCCGCCGTATTAGGGATCGGAATCGATTGCCGAACATCCAATGCACCAGAAGCAGGACCTCAAGATATTCCTAACCTCTGGGGGAAGTTTTACAATGAAGACATCATAAACCGAATTCCAAACAAAATTTCTAATGAAGTCATCGCTTTATATTGTGACTATGAAGGCGACTATAATCAACCCTACTCGGTAGTAATCGGTTGTTCGGTTAGCTCGATCGACACAATTCCAGAAGGAATGGTGGCAAAAACCATTCCAGCAAGCTCTTACGCTGTCTTTACAGCTGTGGGAGAATACCCTGCAAGTTTAATCAAAACCTGGGGGAATATTTGGAAAGAGTCAGATTTAAAACGGACATACGCTGGTGATTTTGAACTCTATGGAGACAAATTTGTTTCGAGATCACCGCAAGAAGTTGAGGTTTACATTGGAATTAATGGCACAGAAAACACTCTTTTACAATCAGTGATTCAAGGAAGGCTAGAGACTTTCCAGTCAGGTTCTCTTTGCAGTCCTCTACCTGAAGCTGGCTTTAAAGAAACAGATGAGAATTATCTATATGCCTGGGGAATAGATTATGCTTGTCACAATGGAGTCATAGAAAAGAATAAAGATCGAATTCCATCAGAAGAGGAAATCAATAAGACGATCGAGTATTTCTCTTCTAAAAACCTTCCCTTTATGTGGTGGTCAGCAGCTAAAATTTTAGAAACTAAAGGTTTCCAATTTGGAGGAAACCTCACTGGCATTGCCCTTGACATTTCTCAAGACATTCCTTCTAAGCCTATGGCATCTTCCGACTTAAAAATAAAGATGGCACAATCAGATTCAGAAATTCAATCTTTTACGGACCTTGCAGCTAGTGCTTTTGCCTTAAATCCTAAAGCAACAGAGCAATGGTTAGCTGTAAACAACTCGGCAGTAAAACAAGATGAGCAAGTTCATTTTATAGCCTATTTGAATGGAGTTCCTGTTGGCACGGCAACTCTTTCTATATCTCCATCCTCAGCTGGAATTTGGAACTTAGGAACCTCACCAGAGTATCGCAAACATGGTATTGCTGGCGCTCTTGTTCACGCAGCACTTGTTGAAGCAAAAAAACGGCATTATAACCAGGTAATGGCAATTTTAATGCCTAAAGGTATGGCGTGGGGACTTTTCACAAGAATGAACTTTAAAGCAGTGTGTGAGTTTCCATTCTATGTGTACGGTGTTTCTACCGAGGAATTAGAAAAGTAAGATCACTAAAGATGAAAAACTCTCATAATTGTCCCTAAACTGTTTAGTTTAGGGACAGTTTCAAGCTAGTGTGGCTTACAAGTGAAATCGCATCCACTTTCAATGAGTTGATCTATGTATGTTATGCAATAATCATTTTCTAAAAACTTAGGATTTTGCAACATAAAAAGATGAAAAGGAATAGTGGAATGAACTCCTCCTATATGAAATTCCCTAAGAGCTCTTTTAGCTATAGCTATGACCTCTTTTCGGTCTTTCCCTTTTACGATCAATTTAGCAATCATAGAATCATAGTTAGGAGGGATCTTATATCCTGCATAACAAGCACTATCTACTCGTACGTGCGGTCCTCCTGGTGGAATATAATATTCTAAAAGACCTGGAGATGGGGCAAATTGATTAGAAGGGTTTTCTGCATTAATACGAAACTGCATAATATGCCCCTTAAACTCTATATCCTTTTGCTTGTATGCCAACTTCTCACCCATAGCAATCTTAAGCTGCTCTTTTACAAGATCAATGCCTGTCAATTCTTCTGTAATGGTGTGCTCAACTTGAATACGAGTATTTACTTCCATAAAATAAAACTTATTTTCTTCATCTAGCAAAAACTCTACTGTTCCGACAGAATAATACCCAGCAGCTTTAACAACAGCTACCGCACACTCTCCAACTTTTTTTCGTAAAGCAGGAGAAAGAATAGGACTTGGAGCTTCTTCAATTAGCTTCTGCCTTCTTCTTTGAATTGTACAATCACGTTCCCCTAAGTATACATAATTTCCATGCTGATCTCCAACAACCTGCACTTCAATATGCCTTGGATTAACAATCATTCTTTCTAGGTACACATCTGGATTATTAAAACTCACTTGAGCCTCAGCCCTAGCAGCAGAAAACTGTCTTGTGAATTCATCCGCATTATAAGCAATACGAATACCCTTTCCCCCACCCCCGGCGCTCGCTTTGATGAAAATAGGGAATCCTAGCCTTTTAGCTTCCTTTAATCCCTCTTTTGCATCTTCTACAATTCCGTCTGATCCTGGGATCACAGGGCATTTCACACTTTTAGCTGTTGCTTTAGCCTTGGCTTTATCTCCGAGTAAAGAAATAGACGAAGGGGAAGGACCTATAAAAGAAACTCCACAGCTTTCACAAATGGAGGCAAACCCCGCATTCTCACTTAAAAATCCATACCCAGGATGAATAGCATCCGCTCCCGTAATTTCACAAGCCGATAAGATGTTAGGAATCCTTAAATACGACTTTTGAGAAGGAGCTTCTCCTACACAAATTGCCTCATCTGCATGTAATACGTGCAAGGCTTCTGCATCCGCTTGTGAGTAAATTGCAACTGTTTGCAGTCCCATATCGTGACAAGCACGAATAATACGTACGGCAATCTCGCCTCTATTAGCTATCAAGACTTTTTTCAATACTTTTTGCATAGCACCTACACAACTCGCAAGAGTTTTGTTCCAAATTCCACAGGATGTCCATTTTCCAAATATATCTCAGCTACAACGCCTGACATCCCCGCTTTAACTTCATTCATTACCTTCATTGCCTCAATAATACAAACGACGGTATTTTCCTCTATTCGATCCCCTACCTTAACAAAAGCAGGATCCTCTGGAGACGGTGACCCATAAAATGTGCCAACCATAGGAGAAGGAATAAATTTCCCGTCTACCTTTTCAACAGATTTCCCTTTTCCTAATCGATCTTCCTCATTAGAAGTCGCCGACATAATTGGGTGGGAAAAATCATGTGCCTTTGGTGTTGGATGGGGAATAAACATTGAGGCCTGAGGATAAACAGAGTGAGAAGCCGCTGGAGGAAAATTATCCTGTCTTTCTAAATGCAATTCAAATCCTGTTTTCTCTTTAAGCGTAAGTTTTTTCATCCCCGCTTTTTCCATAGATGTCATTAATTCTTTTATCTGCTTTAAATCCACGTAAAATCTCCTATTTTACACACGCTGTATATATTCATTAATATGCGTATCCACTTTTACGATGTCTCCCGCCTCCACAAAAGTTGGGACTTCAATGTGTGCTCCGCTTTCTAAAATAGCCATTTTATTTGCATTGGACACATGCGCGCGACTGTCCATCGACTCTGTCTTAACCACCATTAACTCTAAAAACTGAGGTAATTCTATAGAAAAAATAGTCTCTCCATAAAAAATCGCCTTCACCTCTATCCCTTCTTTTAGATAGTTAACCTTATCTCCAATAATTGAAGCAGGTACTCGCACTTGTTCTAACTGACCCACATCCAAGAATAAATAATTTTTATCTTCTAAATATAAAAATTCCAGTTTTCTTTCAGATAGTGTCACCTCTTGAACAGACTGACCTTGTTTGAAATTTTTCTCGGTCAATTCATCTGACAACAGATCGCGTAACTTTGCCTTAACAAAAGGAACCCCTTTTGATACTGTAACCTTTACACAAGACTCCACTCTGAAGATCTTTCCATCCACAGATAGCACCATACCAGGAGAAATTTGACTACTCATCCCTTTGCACTCCATTAAAAATTATCTCGTTCTTTATTTTTCTAAAAACATCCAAAATTTCCATTGGAGATGTAATAGTAAAATCTACTTTTTCTTCCCGCTCTTGATTGCGACTCCCCCTCCCCCACTTCATATGTACTGTCACGCATCCTAATTCCTTAGCCGGAACCAAGTCTGTGGCAATACGATCCCCGCATACAATCACTTCATTAGGAGAAAGCTTCAACTCTTCTATAAGCTGCTGGTAATACTTTTTCTTGTTCTGTTCTTCTGAAATGAATATTTTATAAAAAAAAGAAGAATCAATGCCAGCTTTTTCCAATTTAAATAATTGTTGCTCAACTTTTCCTACAGACACTAGGGCTAATAAATTATTTAAACGAAGCTCTAAAAGAGTTTCTATAGCTCCTTTTAACGGCTTGATTGCTATCCCTTCAGGAAAGGTGTCATAAATTTCTTTCAAACCAATATAATAATATTGATCAGGAAGGCCCATAAAAGTAATAAATTTTTGCAAAGCTTCCCTTGCACTTGAAGATTCTTGATCTAATTTAAGCAACAAATTTAGAGCAGCCTCTCCATCAGGCAAACTACAACCCTGCTCTATCATACGCGATATAGCTCTTTGGAACTTTACAGGCGTGATACAATTTGAGGTGTCGATCAGTGTATCGTCTAAATCAAAGATGATTAACAATTTTCATTAACTCTTGTGCTAATTTTTTAGAATCATGGCGAATAAGACTTCTTTTGATTAAATCCCCTTTCACCCCTTCCTTAAACTCTCCCAAAAGAGGCGCTATAAAAACTCTTTCATCATCTTGTAAATCGTTAAGAATCAACTCCCCTTCTTCCGCATATTTCTCAATAAGACGCTGAGATGGATTTTGATTATTGACTATGATATAATCAAAAATATCAGAACCAATAAACTGCGCTAACTCCTTTAAGTAATCACTAACGGCAAAACCTGTTGTTTGTCCCTTTCGGTTCATTAAATTCACAATAAATACTTTTTTCGCTAAGGTTTTACGAAGAGCTTCACAAACACCTTCTACTAGTAGATTTGGAATTAAGGAAGTATATAACCCCCCTGGCCCCAACACAATAAGGTCTGCATTAGCAATCTCATCAATGGCTCGAGGATTTGCTTCAGCATAGGGTTCCAAAAAAATACTTTTGTATCCACGGTCAATTTCTTGAGACAAGTAAACTTCTTTTTCCCCTTCCAATACTTTATGATCATTTAAAATCATTTTAAGACGAACTTGATGAATTGTTACAGGGATTACTTTTCCCTTAATAGCCAAAATCTTTCCGACTTCTTCCACTGATTTTTCAAAACTACCCGTTACTTTCTCTAGGGCAGACAACAGAAGATTACCAAAACTATGCCCACCAAGACCACCTTGCTCAAAACGGTAATTCATTAAGGATCTCATCATAGAAGAAGAATTGGAAAGAGCAACTAAGCATTGTCTCACATCTCCTGGAGGCAAAACTCCAAGTTCATCTCGTAAAATTCCTGTACTTCCTCCATCGTCCGCCATCGATACAACAGCACTAAGATCTACAGGATAATTTTTAAGTCCGCGAAGCACAGAGAAATTTCCTGTCCCTCCCCCTATTACTACGACCTTCTTCACAGATCCTCCTTAGGAAGATAACTTTTTAAGATTTGAAATCGCTTGTTTCATATCTTTAGATTCATACAAATAACTACCAGACACTAAAACATTAGCTCCTGCTGCAACACACTCAGCTGCAGTCGTCTCATTAATTCCTCCATCCACTTGAATATCAAAAGGAGGAATAGAATCAATGGGGTCCTGGTCCTTTAAGGCAACACCACTTTTACGAATCCTCAATTGATTACAAAGATCTCTAGTAAAACGAACTTTTTCTAAAGTATCAGAAATAAAACTTTGCCCGCCAAATCCCGGATGCACCGTCATAATTAAAATTAAATCACATTTATTTAAGTATTTAGGAATAAGAGAAGAGGATGTCTCAGGACAAAATGCTAATCCGGCTTCCACATTACAACGTTTAATAAAATTTAATGTATCTTCTACATTTTCTGTTGCCTCAAGATGAAACGTAATACGATTGGCCCCTGCTTCCACAAATCTCTCTATATAGTCAAAGGGGTTGTACATCATCAAATGGACATCTAGAAATAATTTAGTTGCCTTCCTAATTGAACTAACAGCCCTTGGCCCCAAGGTGAGGTTAGGAACAAAATGTCCATCCATTATATCAATGTGTAAAGCATCCGCACCCGCTTGCTCTGCACGCCTAGCTGAATCTGCTAAACACCCAAAATCCCCCGACAAAATAGATGGCGCTACAAAAATTTGTTCTTTTTTAGACATGAAAATCCTCCCTTTCGATATATAAGGATACCTATTCACTCATTAAATTCAATTTCATATGAAGGATTTTGCTTATATTCTTTTTCTTTATCAAAAAAAGCAATGATTGTACTACTGTTTTTTTCTGTAAAAAAAGAAGTAAAAGAAAGGACTTCTAAAAGTAAAGAATTTTTTTCAGCCAATTTCACGGCTCTAGAATGTAAAATTTTTGCCCCTTTTTCAATAATTTCTAATGCCTCATTATATTGCAAAAAAGGATAATGCCTAGCATGCTCTTCTAATTTAGGATCTGCAGAATATATTCCATCCACATCTTTAAAAAACTCTATTTTTGCCGCATTGAGAGCTACCCCTATAGCTACCGCGGAGGTGTCTGACCCTCCCCGCCCTAAAGTGGTGATTTCTCCCGACCTGCTAACTCCCTGGAAGCCAGCTACAATAACTATCTTTCCTTCCGCTAATTGAGCTAAAATCCGAGCTGGTTTTATAGTAATAATACGAGCTTCTGTATGGTCAGGAGTTGTAATAATTCCTGATTGGCTTCCTGTAAAGCTAATCGCACCTATCCCCTTAAGAGATAAAGCCATAGCCAAAAGAGAGATACTTATCCTTTCCCCAACAGACACCAACATGTCAAGTTCACGTCTTGGAGGACAAGGATGAACCTCTTTTGCAAGCTGCAAAAGCTGGTCAGTTGCCCCCCTCATAGCACTCACAACAACCACAATATTAGCATACTCCTTTTGCCGAGCCATAATAATATCAGCCACATGAGCAAAACTCTGGGGAGAGCTCACGGAAGCTCCTCCGAATTTCATAATTAATGTTGTCATACTTTCCTCCTAAAGGAAAATATAATCCAATTCTCGCTAGTAGGCAAACAGAAAAATATCAAAGAATATTTTTAACTAAAGAGACAAAAACAAGAAACGGTAAAAATGTCATTGATTTTTTACATTACGCTTGCTAGACTTTCCTCTTTAACCAGAAAAGTAGGAGTAACCCTTAACATGTCAAAACACTTAACGCAAGATTGGAGCACATCTCAAGTAATCGATGATATCGACTTTCATGAGGCTGATGCTAATCAATTCAAAAAATTACTACAAAGCAAAGAAGAGACCGCTACAGAAGGATGCAGTGCATCTATGGTCGCGGGTCAAATTCTTAAAGGTACCATCGTCGAACTTACAAAAGATTTTGTTGTTGTCGATGTTGGCCTTAAGTCCGAAGGACTCGTCCCTGTTTCTGAATTTTTCAACCCGAAAGAGCTTGCTTTAGGCAGTGAAATCGAAGTGTTCTTAGATCAGACCGAAGGGGCAGATGGACAAATCGTTCTTTCTCATGAAAAAGCAAAAAGACAAAGACAGTGGGAACATATCAGCACAAACTGTAATGAAGGTTCTATCGTCCGCGGGAAAGTCATGCGTAAGGTTAAAGGCGGCCTCATGGTCGACATCGGTATGGAAGCCTTCTTACCTGGATCTCAAATCGACAATAAGAGAATCAAAAATCTCGATGAGTATCTCGGCCATGAATACGACTTTAAAATTCTCAAAATCAATTCTGATCGCAAGAATATTGTTGTATCTAGACGTGAAATTCTCGAAGAAGAAAGAATCTCTCGCAAAGCAGAGCTTTTGGATAACATCCAAGAGGGAGAAGTTCGTATAGGTGTTGTAAAGAACATTACAGATTTTGGCGTGTTCCTTGACCTAGATGGAATTGATGGACTTTTACATATCACAGATATGACATGGAAAAGAATCAAACATCCTTCTGAAATGGTCCAATTAGGCCAAGAAATAGAAGTTGTTATTTTAAATGTCGATAAAGATAAGGGACGTGTTGCTCTTGGTATGAAGCAAAAAGAGAACAATCCTTGGGAAGAGATCGAACAGAAATATCCAATTGGAACAAGAGTTCACGGAAAAATTGTTAATCTAGTGCCTTACGGAGCTTTTATTGAAATCGAGCCTGGCATAGAAGGACTTATTCACGTATCCGAAATGTCTTGGGTTAAAAACGTATCCGATCCTAATGAAATCGTGAAAAAAGGCGACGAAGTTGAAGCCATTGTTCTTTCCATTCAAAAAGAAGAAGGGAAAATTTCTCTTGGTATCAAACAAACAGAAAAAAATCCTTGGGATAATGTAGATGACAAATATCCTATCGGCAGCAGTGTCGAAGCTGAAATTCGCAACCTCACTAACTATGGAGCTTTTGTTGAATTAGAGCCTGGTATTGATGGTCTTATTCACATTTCTGACTTAAGCTGGATCAAAAAAGTTTCTCATCCATCTGAAGTATTGAAAAAAGGCGATAAAGTAGAAGCGATTATCCTTTCTGTAGACAAAGACAGCAAGAAAATCACTCTAGGAGTAAAGCAGCTTAGCAACAATCCTTGGGAATCTATTGAAAAAAAGATCCCGGTAGGAAGCCTTGTTCATGGCACTGTTTCTAAGATAACCGCTTTTGGAGCCTTTATAGAATTGGCTAATGGTATC